>CADBPA010000244.1 GCA_902796505.1 uncultured Ruminococcus sp. | reverse complement strand
TTATCGAGGTCTTCGGCAGGATCTCTGCCGTCGGTCCCGGCGAGATCGACCACGTGAAGCAGCAGACGGCAGCGGTCGACGTGGCGGAGAAAATCGTGTCCGAGTCCGAGGCCTTCGGAGGCACCCTCGATCAGTCCGGGAATATCGGCGGCGAGGAAGCCGCGCCCTTCCCCCGGCGTTGCCACCACGCCGAGATTCGGCGAAAGGGTGGTGAAATGGTAGTTGGCGATCTTGGGCTTCGCCGAGGAGATCCGCGAGAGGATCGAGGATTTTCCGACGTTCGGGAAGCCGATCAGACCGACTTCGGCGAGCATTTTCAGTTCGAGAAGCACCTCGCGCTCCTCGCCCTTCGTCCCGGCTTTGGCGAAGCGCGGGATCTGGCGCGTCGGGGTGGCGAAATGCCGGTTGCCCCAGCCGCCTCTGCCGCCGTGGCAGAGGATATATTCGTCGGCGTTCGCCATATCGAAGATGAGCTTTTCGGTTTCGGCGTCGCGGATCAGCGTGCCGCGCGGAACGAGAACGACGATATCCTTGCCGCTTCTGCCGTGCATCTTGTCGCCCATACCGTCCGAGCCGTTTTCGGCGATAAACTTCCTTTTGTAACGGAAGGCGAGAAGGGTGTTCGCCCCTTCGTCCACCCGGAAGATGACGTTGCCGCCCCTTCCGCCGTCGCCGCCGTCCGGACCGCCTGCCGCGACGTACTTCTCTCTGTGGAAGGCGACCGCGCCGTTTCCGCCGTCCCCGGCTTTGACGTAAATTTTGATGTGATCAATAAACATATTTTTCGGTTCTCCTTTCGGGAAAAGGGGAAATTTTTCTATGAAAAGTAAACTTTTGTTGTCTTTTTGCGCCTATTGCGCTGAAAATTCGGCTTTCCGGCGACAAAAAAGACTGCGATAGATGACTGTTAAACCATCGTTTTTTCAGTATCGTGCAGAGCATAAGGCGCGTCCGCCGCGCTTGGGCAGAAACTTTCGTTTTGGCTTTTCGCGGAAGAACGGTTACTCTGTAGGGGCGCTGCTTTAGCCGCGCCCGAAAAAGTGTGAAGAACGCAAAAGCTTCGGCTTTGCACAACGGCAACGCAAACTTCGGCGAAATATGCCGCCAAGCTTGTTCGGGCGCGGCTAAAGCAGCGCCCCTACGGTATAAAACCGGCTGCCGACATAGCCAAAACTTTTCCGCACGTCCGCAGGACGCATCACTTGCCCATAGGGCAAACATCACTCGCGAAGCGGCATCACTTGCCCGGCTGGGCAAACATCACTCGCGGCGCGTTGCGACGCGCCGGCGTCACCCTTTTGGCGGTCAAAAAGATGTCAGCCGTCGCTTACAGCTACGTCTCCCTTTTGACGTATAATGAGCTTGATCGGCGTGCCGGCGAAGCCGAAGGTATCGCGCAGGCAGTTTTCGATATACCGCTGATAGGAGAAATGGAAGAGTTCTTCGCTGTTGCAGAAGATGACGAAGGTCGGCGGACAAGTGGCGTTCTGCGTCATATAGTAGATCTTCAGGCGCTTGCCCTTATCCGAGGGCGGCTGAACGCGGATCATGGCGTCGCCGAGGACGTCGTTGAGCTGACCGGTCGGAATGCGGCGGCGCGCTTCCGAATAGCATTTCAGGATGAGTTCGTAGAGATTCGCAACGCGCTGGCCGGTCTTTGCCGAAACGAAAACGATCGGCGCGTAGGGCATATAGGCGAGGGCTGTGCGGATCTTGTCGGTATATTCCTTCACGGTGGAGTTGTCTTTCTCGACGGCGTCCCACTTGTTGACGACGATGATGGTCGCCTTGCCCGCTTCGTGCGCAATGCCGGCGATCTTCTCGTCCTGCTCGGTGATGCCGTCCACGGCGTCGATCATCAGAAGGCAGACGTCGGCGCGTTCGACCGCCATATTGGCGCGCAGAACGCTGAATTTCTCGACACGGTCCTCGACTTTCGCCTTGCGGCGGATGCCGGCGGTGTCGATGAAGATGAAACTGCCGTGGCTGTTTTCGACTCTGGTGTCCACCGCGTCGCGCGTCGTGCCGGCGATGTCCGAGACGATCATACGCTCCTCGCCGCACATCCGGTTGACGATCGAGGACTTCCCTGCGTTCGGCTTTCCGATGACCGCAACGCGCACCGCTCCGTCCTCCTCCGCCGCCTCCTCGGTGAAATCGCAGTTTTCGATCACGGCGTCGAGGATGTCGCCCGAACCCGATCCGTGCAGCGAGGAGACCGGGATCGGATCGCGGTCGAAGCCGAGTTCGTAAAATTCGTAAAATTCATAGGGCAGCTCGCCCACCCGGTCGATCTTGTTGATCGCAAGGATGACCGGCTTGCCGGATTTTTTCAGCATCACGGCGATCTCCCGGTCGTCGGCGACAAGCCCCGCGTGAATATCGCAGAGGAAGATGATGCAGTCGGCGGTCGCGATCGCGATCTCCGCCTGCGTGCGCATCAGTTTCAGAATGCTGTCGTCGGTTTTCGGCTCGATGCCGCCGGTGTCGATCAGGAGAAAGCGCCTGCCCGACCACTCCGCCTCGGCGTAAATGCGGTCTCGCGTGACGCCCGGCGTGTCCTCCACGATGGAGCGGCGCTCTCCGATGATCTTGTTGAACAGGGTGCTTTTGCCGACGTTCGGTCGGCCGACGATCGCTACGATCGGTTTTGACATATGATTCCCTCCTTATTCCGCCTCTTCGCCGAGCAGGGCGCGGACGAGTTCGTATCCGTCGTCGGCCACCTTGCGGATCGGGACCGAGAGTTTTTCCGAAAGCTCCTCCAGCGTCATGCCGCAGAGAAACACGTCCTCGTCGCGGCGCAGGCAGTTTTCCGGCAGTAAAAGCTCGTCTCCGAGCGGCTGCCCTTTCAGTTGTTCGGAAAGATCACGCCCGGTCATCAGTCCCGACACGGTGATGCTCTCTCCGAAGAAATAATTGGTGATTTTGTAAACTTTTATTTGCAATCCCGGAAAAATCCGTTCGAGTTTTCCGCACAGATCCGAGATGGTGGGATACGCCGCGTGACCGCAGGCGGTGGAAACGACGCGCCCTTTTTGCCGGATTTTTTGCCGCAGCTCCTCCATATCGCAGGCGTCCTCCAGCCCCATGGCGAAGTCCTCCGAGAAGGAACGGATCATGCCGACGCCGTTTTCCAGCTGCGGATAGCCTTCGTAATACCCGGCGTCCGGCAGACGGCGCCCGGCTTTCAGATACATCTCGTCGGCGACGAAGAAGAGCCGCGAGCCGTGCGTGCGTTTGAAGTCCTCGGCGAAGGCGTCCACCATATCGATGACCGCCGCCGCCTCGTCCGGGCTGAAATCGGTCAGCGGATAGAGTTTATCGCGGAATTTCGTCAGCCCTGCCGGAACGATCGAAACGCTGGAAAGTTCGGGGAAAAGCTCCGAGAGATCGCGCATCGTGCGCAGCAGTTCCGCCCCGTCGTTGATGCCGCGGCAGAGGACGATCTGGCCGCAGATCGAAAGCCCCGCCCGCTTGAAGTCCCAAAGGTAGCGCAGGACCTCGCCCGAGCGTTTGTTCTTCATCATCTTCACGCGCAGTTCGGGATTCGTGGTATGCACCGAGATATTGATCGGGGAGAAGCGCATTTTCACGATCCGGGCGACGTCCCGGTCGGTGAGATTGGTCAGGGTGATGTAGTTGCCGTGCAGGAAGGAGAGGCGGGAGTCGTCGTCCTTGAAATAGAGCGAATCGCGCAGACCTTTCGGATTCTGGTCGATGAAGCAGAAGATACAGCCGTTTTTGCAGGCGTGCTTTTCGTCCATCAGGGGCGTCTCGAAATCCAGCCCGACGTCGTCGTATTCGCCTTTTCGGATGACGGCTTCGTAGGGCGTGCCGTCCGGGCGGAGCAGCGAGAGAACGACCTTGCGCTCGGCGAGATAGAAGCGGTAATCGAGCACGTCGGTGATCTCGTTTTGGTTGACGGCGACGAGCCGGTCTCCTGCCGCGATCCCGGCGCGCGCGGCGCGGGAGCGTTCTTCCACCGCGGTGATCTTGACCATTTTTTCTCTCCTTTCCGGCGAGGCGCCGTGAATTTTCCGGCGGTCGGTTTGTCTCGACCGCATA
>CADBPA010000243.1 GCA_902796505.1 uncultured Ruminococcus sp. | reverse complement strand
CGTCGGTCTGATTATAATCGAGATAAGGCTTCGTCCGCTGTTCTCCGAAGAACATCGTCGTGCCGACCGAAAAGGCACCGTTCTGCTTCCATTCGCCGTGTCGGACGGTGACGACCTGACCGGGCTTTCCGTGGATATGCAGTTCGGTGAGACCGGCGGAATTGACGCCGAAATCGTATACATAAACGTTTTTGCGCACCGTCTCCGGGATGGCCTTTGCCCCCTCGTGCGTATTTTCATAGCAGTACGGAAGCTCGTCAAAATGCTCGATTTTTACCGGACGGATCCTCCGCAAAACGACGATCGGATCGGCCTCGCAAAGCCGTGCTTTTCCTCTCGGAGGTAAACAATTCTTTGCATATTCCCAGCCGGAATCATCAAAATCGGCGTCCGACCAGCCGTCGATCTCCTCGCGGGAATCGTAAATATATCCGAATCTTTGGTCGTTGTGCAGGATCGGCGATGGGTGGGTGCGGAAGCTTTCATCCGCCTCCATCGAAAAGCTTTTTCCTTCGCCCTGTGCCGTCAGCGTTAGCGCGGTGCAGAGCGGGCCGCGGCAGGTCGCTTTCTCAAAATCCCAGACGAAACCGCCGAAGGCGTTACGGAAGCCGCCTCCGAGCAGAATGCCGATCGCGTTCTTTCCTTTCCGGAGATAGGGAAGAAGATCGTAGCGGTCATAGTAGAGAATATCGTCGGGATTTGCGATATACGGCGCCATCTCGCATTTGGTGATCTCCCGTCCGTTGACGAAGAGCGCGTAAAAGCCCTGCCCGGTGATCAGGATCTGTGCCTGCTCCGGGGCAAAATCCAGCGAAAAGCTACGGCGCAGATAGGGCGCCGCGACCGGATGGCCGATGTCGCAGAGGTCGTCGGTCGCTTTGATGAAACGCTTGGAAAAATTCATACCATTCTCCTTTTATCGAATGAGTTTTAAGATCATACGCTTGTATTCCGCGCCGGGATCGGAAAATCCCCCGGCTCTCGCTTTGTCGTAAAGCGCGCTCGATCGGACGCGGTTGCTCTTCACCCCGATGCCGAATTCGTAAAGGCAGGCGAGCGTGTAAAGCATTCTCGCGTCGGCGACCGGCTCCCAGAGCTTCAGATGCTCCGCGGCGGCGTCGAATTTTTTCATACGAATGAGGCGCATGGCTTTGGAATACGCCTTGCGCAGAAGCGCCTTGTTGCGCCGCGCGGTCAGCGCGCGGATCTGTTCCTCGGCGCGGGCGTCTCCCTCGCTCCTCGCGCGCAGAAAAGCGTTTCTCGCCCGGCGGAAATCAAATCCGATCCCGATCCCTCCGGCGTAGCAGAGGCCGAGCGGATACCACGCCTCCGGCACGCCCTGCCCTGCGGCGGTACGGTAGCAATGAAAGGCGGCGGTGCGGTCGACCGGCGTTCCGATCCCGTATTCGAGACATCTGCCCGCGTAGAGCAGCGCCTCGGTATATCCCATTTTCGCCGCCTCGCAAAAGGCTTTGTACGCCGCCTCGGGATCGCTCGCCAGCGCCTCCCTGCCGCGCAGAAAGATCTCCTCGCGCTGCGAGGAAAGCCCATCCGCCTTCTCTTTTGCCGAGGACGATCCGAGTTCGGCGGCGCGCCGGTAACAGACGACCGCGGCGGCGGTGTTTTTCGGAAGAAGTTCGCCTTCGTTATAGAGGTCGCCCGTGCGTTCGAGACCGCGCGGTTCGCCGTACTCCGCGGCTTTTTCATAAAAAGCGAGCGCGCGGCGCAGATCCCTCTCGACGAGTTCGCCGTCCTCGAAGATCCGTCCGATCCGCAGACACCCCTCGCCGCTTCCCCGCTTTGCCGCGCGGGAGAGATATTCCAGCGCGAGCGAGACGTCTGTCTCCGTTCCGATCCCCTCGGCATACATCACGCCAAGCGGCAGGTCGGACGCCTCGTCTCCCTCGTCGGAGAGCATTTTCGTAAGCGCGAAACGCGCGCCGTCCGCCCCGAGGCGCCTCGCCTCCGCGAGCATCCGCAAAAGATACCCCTTGCGGTCGGGAAACTGCGGCCGGTGCGGCTCGACCGCCTCGATGTTCCGCAGATCCCGCCACAGCTTCAGCGCGCGCAGAGGGATCCTGCCGAGCCGTTCGAGATACCATTTCGCCTCGCCCTCCGAGCAGACGCCGAACGTTCCGCCGTAGCGCCGCTTGGCGAGCTCAAGCAGCGACTCTCTGTCGTCGAGATCCGCCGCGAGAACGCGATAATAATCGGCGCGTGCGAAATCGCCCTCGCCCTCGAGCAGCTTTGCGACGTCGGGATACGCCTCCGGGCAGCCGAGCAAAGCGGCAAGTTTCATCAAAAAGCCCCACGCGGCGTCGCCTTCGCGCTCCGCGATCTTTGCGCGGCGGTAGCAGGCGTAGGGATCGTTTTTCTCCGACGCGCGCAGATAATAGACCTTCGCCGCCTCCGGATCGCGCACCCCGGCGTCGCCGCGTTCAAGGATGCGGGCATACTCGCGCTCGGACTCGGTGTCCCCCGCCTCGGCGAGGATCTTTCGATCGTAATAGACCGTCTCAAACTCCTTCGCGCGCAACGCCCCGGCGATCTGCAGGCGCAGCTGCTCCTTTTCCTCTCCGGACAAAAGCAGCCTCTCGCCGCACTCCGGACAGATTTCAAAATACAGATCGGCTTCCCTGCCGCATTTTTTGCATCGGAACATTCTGATCGCTCCTTTATCCTTCTCGGTTTCCGTTTCTTTGTTTCTATTTTACCTTTCTCCGCCGCATTTGTCAACAGGAAAGGCGAAAAAGGACGCCGTATATTTTTTCTTTTTTGCGGCAAGATAGAGGTACGAAAACAAGAAAGGAAAACGGCCATGTGGTTTAAAAAGCAAGAGCAAAAGAAAAAGCACCCGGTGCTGACGATCGTCGTCGGAACGCTGGCGAGCGTCGGCGCGATCAGCATCATCACGGCGGGCAAACAGTTCTGCCTCGACAAGATGCAGAGCGTCGCCGCCATGTTTCGGCGCAAGAAGAACGAGATCGAGGACTGCGCCGACGCGATGATGTCCTGAAAGCGGCACTTTTCGCTTCTCTTTTGCGTATGATGATATAGGGACTGCCCGCAAGCCGGGATACGGCCGGGGCAGTCCCTGATTTGACGACATCGGAGTTTTATCATGATCATAAAATCTTACGGGGGCGACAGGCGGTGCGCCGTTGCGGAGGGGATCCTGCGGCACAAGCTTGAGGATCGGGCAGGCAGGCTTCACCTCTTTGCCGTCCCCACGAAAAGCGAGGCGAAGGCGGTGGAGGCGCGGCGGGGCGATTTTGCGGTCGGCTACGCCTTTCCTTCTTCCCTCGCGCACGATCTCGCCGAACGGGGCGTGACGGTGGCGGACGCGGAGAAAGACGAGCGTTTTCTTTCCGCCAACGCCTACCTGACCGCGCTCGCCACGGCGGGATATCTTTTGCAAACGCAGACGAGAGCGCCGGGGGAGTTGAAGATCGGGATCATCGGATACGGCAGGATCGGCAGAGAGCTTTTGCGCCTGCTCCTTTTTCTCGGCGCCGACTGCCGGGTTTACACCGCCTCGGAAGAAAAAAGACGGGAGCTCGGAGAATGCGGCATCGAGAGCGCACTTTCCTCGGAAAATCGGGAGAAGGCGGGGGGCGTGCGTCGTTTTTCGGGGCTTGACCTGCTGATCAACACCGCGCCGGCGCGCCTGATCCGGGAAGAGGAAGCCGAAGAGCTTTCCGGCGTGCGCGTCATCGAGCTCGCCTCCGGCGACAACATTCCGGCGGATATTCCCTATGAGCGGCTCGCCTCGCTCCCGGCCAAGACCTACCCGGAGAGCGCCGGGCGGCTCTACGCCGATTTTGCCCTGCGCGCGCTCGGAGAGGAGGCGGACGGATGACGAAACTACGCATCGGATACGCCTTCTGCGGCTCCTTCTGTACGCTCGCGCGCTCGCTCGAACAGATGAAGGCTCTCGCCGCGGAAGGGCACGAGATCATCCCGATCCTCAGCGAGCGCGTTGCGACGCTGGACACGCGCTTCGGGCGCGCCGAGGATTTCCGGCGGCGGGTGGAGGAGATCGCCGGCAGAAGCGTGATCCGGACGATCGAGGACGCCGAGCCGCTCGGCCCCTCCCTGCCGCTCGACCTTCTGATCCTCGCGCCGTGTACCGGAAATACGCTCGCCAAGATCGCCGCCGGGATCACCGACTCCTCGGTCACCATGGCGGCAAAAGCGCACCTACGGCGCGACCGTCCGCTTCTGATCGCGCTCGCCTCGAACGACGCCATGTCGCAGAATCTGCACAACGTCGCTCTTCTCCTACAGCGCAAAGCCGTCTGGTTTCTGCCGATGAAGCAGGACGATCCGGAGAAAAAGCCGCACTCGCTGGTCGCCGAGTACGAGCGGATGCCGGAAGGCGTTGCGGCGGCAATGGCAGGAAAACAGCTCTTCCCCCTCTTTCTCTGATCGCGGACCGCGCGAAATTGCGTTGCGACAGGTCAAAAAAGACGCGTCGGACGTTCCGAAAAAACGCCTCTGCGAGAGGCGGTCTTCCGTCCCGGCCGGCGATGGGGATCATTGTCGGAAGAAAGGTCTTTCCGAAAAGCAAAAAAGGCGTCCCTGAAACCGCACTTCCGTTAGGAATTTTTTCGGTATGGTTGTCCTTTGAGAATCAGGCGTGGCGTGATGCCACGCCTTTTCTCTTGCTCTTTTTTTATTCGAAGTCGGGGATTTCAACGGCTCCGACAAAGTTGTACATGATTTCGATTCGCCGTCTTCTTTTGTTGTGCGAAATAGGTGTGTAGAAATAGTCATCCCGACTTTGTTCGGTGGACAAAAAGCCTCGCAGAGCCTACGGCCAAACAACGTTTGGTATAGTAGGCTACACCTATTTCGCCTCATCTCGTTTTGCTTGACTTTTGCTTTCCAAATAGGTCTTTTTGCAATCACTTCCGCAATCGACCAAGAAACGGCTATAAAAGACTATCCCGTGCGCTCATCTGCATCTCCTTAAAAATCATTTCAAACTGAATTTTTTGTAAAAGATCAGGGTGTTGAAGATTTCAACACCCTGACGTTTTAAGATTTTTTGTTGCGCTCACTCGTTGCGACTATTTCTTTTCATTTCTTTTTCTTTGTTTCAAATAACTGAATCATTACCGACAACACAAATACAAACGCGATAACGATACCTGCAATCGCACCACCGAACAGACCTTGCTTTTCGGGATTGTCGTTCATGGCTATTTTGTCTTCTGCCGCTGTCAAGACCGCGTAGTTGTCAACGAGTGCCTTCTGATCTGCCGTCAAAGCGTCGTATGCCGCTCTTGCCTCGGAAACCTTTTCACTGTCCGGGTGGGATGCGTCAATGGCTTCAATCAAAGCAATAACCTCTTGAGCCGCTACCATATTACCTGCCGCTGTTAATTTGGTAACGGACGTTGCCGATACTAATTCTTTTTGTGCGGGCGTCAGTGCATCGTATTTGGCTTGCGCCGCTTGGACTTTGGCTTTGTCGCTTGCGGTTATATCTTCCGTGGCAGGCAATGCGTTAATGGCGTCTTCCGCTTCTTTCGCAGCCTTATTTGCTTTCGCTTGATTTTCATCGGCTTTCGCTTGATCTAATGCACTGTTCAATGCCGTTACCGCATCGGAAATCTCCGCTTCCGTCTT
>CADBPA010000242.1 GCA_902796505.1 uncultured Ruminococcus sp. | reverse complement strand
CGGGATCTTCACCGCGCGCGAATTCCGGAAAGCCGGGCGCAGGCTCGTCGAGATCATCCGCCGGGACGGCGAGATCAACACCTGCGGCATGATCGGCCTGCGGCATATCTACCGCGCGCTCGATAAGATCGGAGAAAACGAACTCGCCTACAAACTCATCACGTCGAAGGAGAGAAGCTGTTACGGCGCGTGGCTGGAGGCCGGCGCGACCGCGCTCTTTGAAAACTTCCCCTACCCCGACGGCAGAGAATCCTACTCGCATAACCACCATTTCCTTGGCGATATTGCCGCCTGGATGCAGCTTTGCGTCGCCGGGCTTCGCCCCGAACCCGTCTCGAAATCCTTCGTCCTGAAACCGACCTTCCTCTCGGCGCTGACGAACGCGAAGGCATATTTCGAGGGGCTTTCGACCGGGTGGGAAAAGCAGAGCGACGGCACGGTGATCCTCCGTGCGACCGTCCCCGAAGGGATGACGGGAAGCCTCATCCTTCCGAAGGACTATTTCTCCGAGGAAAAGCTTCCGGACGCCCTGACGGCAGGAGAATATTGCTTTAAACTGCTGAAAAAGTAAAGAATCATTTGCATTTTTGTATAAAAAAGCCTGTTGCGGAAGATTTTTTCATCTGCAACAGGCCTTTTTATCAGCTCCGGCGATACCGCCCGGTTTTTTCAAGATAATCGCGCAGCATCATCGTCCAGTCGGTCTGGATGATATCGAAGCCGCGGTCGGCAAGCCAGCCCCAGCCTTCCTCTTCCGAGCGGACGAGCGCGAGATCGTCCGAATGCCCGGCGGCGAGCTGATCCTTGTAGTTATAGATGATCGAATTCACCCAGACGATCTTTTCCGCTCTGTGCATCTTTTCGATCTGCTCCGGCGCTGCCACCGGGGAGTCGTCCGAAGAGAACAGCACCTCCGCGCCGATATAACGGATCTTGCGGCGGAGAAGTTCTTCATGGCAGTCGAGCCGTTCGCGCACGATCGGCAGAAAGGGAAGATCCGGCGCGACCTCTTCGAGCACCGAGAACACCCGCTCGGACGGCGCGGATTTGACGACCGTCTGCTCGATCATCCGGTGCCGGTGGATCGCCTCGTAGATCTCCACCGGGTTGCCCCAGAATTTGTCCACGTTGATATAGCAGCGATCCTTGAATCGCTCCAGCACCTCGTCGAAGGTGCAGAGTCCGAACTGCGTCGGCGTGCGGTCAAAGTTCTGATAGCGAAGCTCTTTCACCTCGGCGTAGCTCATCCGCTCGATATTGCCGTCTAAACCGAGGTGCGAACGCTCCATCCCCGGATGAAAGACGACCAGAACGCCGTCCGCCGTTTTGTCCACGTCCACCTCGATCATATCGGCGCCCTGCTTCAGAGCGGTCTCATACGCCGGGAGGGTGTTGCAGGGAATATTGCCGCCGGATGCGCCGCGGTGCGCGGCGATCAGGATATGATCCTTTGCGCTTTCCCGTAAATCGAATTTCATATTTATCGCCTTTTTGTAAACTTTTCTTTTCTTTCTTCGGTCAATCGGTCACGTCGGTGTCCGGCTGAACGAAAAATTTGTAATCGGGATACATCGCCGAAAGTTTCTCGTAAATCTCGCGAAGCGTCTTCTCTCTGTCGCATTCAAAACTCAGCACGACGTCGAATCGCCCGGTCTTTTCCTTCGTATCCACGGAAAAGCCGTGCAGCTGCATCACGCCGTCTCCGGTCAGGATCTCCTCATAGACGCGGCGGCGGATCTCGGCGGCTTCGGGATCGGTCGTGTTGATCGAATAGACGCTGATGCCGGTCAGGATCACGTGATGTTTGCAATAGACCGCTTCGGCAAGCCTGCGGCTCAGCGCGTCGATCTCGCCCGCCGTCAGCGTGTCGTCCACCTCGACGTGGACCGAGCCGTAGTTTTTGTCCGGGCCGTAGTTATAAAGGAAGAGATCGAAAGCGCCGTGTACCAGAGGATCTTCGCAGAGCGTCTCCTTGATGCCGATCGCGAGATCGCGGTCGGTGCGGCTGCCCAGAATGTCGTTCAGCGTTTCGCGGATCATACCGACGCCCGATTTGATGATGAAGAGCGAGATCACCGCGCCGACGTAGGCTTCGAGGCTGATGCCGGTGATCGAGAAGAAGATCGCCGCGGCGAGGACCGAGGAGGAGAGGATCGCGTCAAAGAGCGCGTCGGTCCCGGAGGCGACCAGAGCCGAGCTGTTTTCTTTTTTGCCTACCCGCTTCACGTATAGTCCGAGCAGGATCTTCACCGCCACGGCAAGCCCGATCATCACAAGAGACAGCACCGAGTAGTCCGGCGCCTCGGGGGTGATCATCTTCTTGATCGACTCGACGAGCGACGTGCCGCCGGCGTAAAGGACGATCACGGCGATGACGAGCGCCGTCATATATTCGATCCGCCCGTGCCCCAGCGGATGCTTGCGGTCGGGCGCGCGGCCGGCGAGCTTCGTCCCGATCGCGGTGATGATCGAGGAGAGAGCGTCCGAGAGGTTATTCACCGCGTCAAGCAAGACCGCGATCGAGCTCGAAAAGACGCCGATCAGTGCCTTGACCGCGGCGAGAAAGAGATTTGCTCCCACGCCGATAAAGCTGGTGCGGACGATGTTTTTCTCCCGGATCTGTTCGGGCGTCCGCTCGCGTGTTTTTGCTTCTTTTTTTGTCATAATACCACCTGATGTAAAGAATTATTTGCAATATTCGCGTATTTTTTCGTTGATCGCACGACGAACGCGCAGCATTTCCTCCGCCGAGTGCGGGCATTCGGAGAAGAGAACGTCTTTGCCGTACGCCGCTTTCAGGACGCGCAGCGTCTCTTCCTTTCCGCAGAGGCTCTCGCAGAGTTTCATGGCGCGCATATCCGCGATCGCCTCGTAAAAGACGACCAGACGGAGCGATTCCAGCGCCTCGCCGTTCGCTCCCGGATAGACCGAGAAGGTATCGCCTGCCGGCACCCAGAATTCGCCCGAAAGATCGGCGAAGGGGTTCAGGGCGTCATGTGAATAGCAGTTGTTGTAGAAGTTGTATCCCCATTGGAGGAAGCCCACGATATCGTAGCGGTACATCTGCATTCCGATCGCGCGGTTGCGCCAGGAGGGCATCGAGATCAGCCGGTTCGATACGCCCACGCATTGGCCGCAGCAGTAGTAGGTCCAAAGCCCCGGCACTTTTGCTTCGAGGAACGGCTCGATATGGTTGTTGCAGGGGATCGGCGTTTCGACAATGCCCTGCCGGTAATAATCGAAGTTCGAGAGCGCGTCCATGATCGTGTAGCCTTCCAGCAGATCGGCGATCGCCTCTTTGCATTTCTTGTAGCTTTCGAGATGCGCGTCCTGCGGCTCATCCGAGATGTGGAAGAAGCACTTTTTGTCCTCGCCGCGCTCCTTCATGTGCGCGAGAAAGGCTTTGAGGAAGGAGCGGAGAAAGTCGGTATATTCCTTGCCGTGCGAATCGGTCTCCCAGCCGAAAAGTTTGACCTCCTTGCCGTCCACCGTCGCCATCACCTTCGGCGCGGCGGTCGCGCCCCATTGCGAGAAGAGATGCGAGATCTCGTAGTACCCGATCCCCGCGTCGGAGATCACGTCGAGATAACGGTCGAGGAGTTTGAAATCGAAGCGGTAGCTGCGCGGCCGTTTTTCGACCTTGACGAGCTGCGTCGTCAGCCGTTCGCCGCCGATTTCGGTATCGAGGGGGGGCGTAAAGACCGGAACGAGCAGCATATTGATGCCGTTTTCCGCCGCCGTGCGCGCAAAATTCGAGATGATCCGGAAATGCTCG
>CADBPA010000241.1 GCA_902796505.1 uncultured Ruminococcus sp. | reverse complement strand
TCCTTCGGACGAGTGATATTGCGCTTCGCGCAGTTTGGAGGCGAATATCATATAACTTCTCGCGTCAGCGAGAAATATAACTGTCCCATAGGGACAATATAACTTGAAAAATATAACTTCTCGCGCCAGCGAGAAATATAACTGTCCCGAAGGGACAATAATTCCTGCGGCGTATGAAGGAGAAAATCAATTTCTTCCGGTAGAGCCGAAGCCGCCGGAGGCGCGTTCGGTCTCGGAGAGCGAATCGCAGAGGGTAAACTCCGCGCGCAGGACGGGAGCGATGACGATCTGCGCGACGCGCTCGCCCGGCTCGACCGTCTGCTCTTCCCGGCTGTGGTTATGCAGGGCGACGAGGATCTCGCCGCGGTAGTCCGAATCGATCACCCCGACTTTATTCGCCGGCGCGAGTCCGCGTTTGCTCGCCATACCGGAGCGCGCAAAGACGAATCCGGCACAGCCTTCGGGGATCTCCATGGCGATACCGGTGCGGACGAGGATCGTTTCGCCGGGAGCAAAGCGGATCGGGGAATCCGCAAGCGCGTAGAGATCGGCGCCGGCGGCGGAAGGGCTGCCGTAGGTCGGCGTAACGGCGTTCGGGGCAAGTTTTCGGATGCGGACGGATCTGCTTTCCATATCAATTCTCGCTTTCTTCGGAAGACTTCGGATCGAGTTTTTCTTTTAAGAATGCGCCGGTATAGGAGCGCGGATTTTTTGCGACCTCTTCGGGCGTGCCTTCCGCGATGACCGTTCCGCCGCCGTCGCCGCCTTCCGGGCCGAGGTCGATGATATAGTCGGCGGTCTTGATGAGGTCGAGATTGTGTTCGATGACGATGACGGTATTGCCGCCGTCGGCAAGCCTTTGCAGAATGGCGATCAGACGGGAGACGTCGTCGGTATGCAGGCCGGTGGTCGGCTCGTCGAGGATATAGACGGTCTTGCCGGTCGGGCGTTTGGAGAGTTCCGCCGCGAGCTTGACGCGCTGCGCCTCGCCGCCGGAGAGGGTGGTGGAGGACTGGCCGATCTTGACGTAGCCGAGACCGACGTCGTAGAGCGTCTGCAGTTTGCGCTGAAGCTGAGGGAGTCCGTCAAAGAAGGAAATTCCCTCTTCGATCGACATTTCGAGAACGTCGTAAATATTCTTCCCTTTATAAAGGACTTCGAGCGTATCGCGGTTATAGCGTTTTCCGCCGCAGACGTCGCACTTGACGTAGACGTCCGGCAGGAAATTCATTTCGATACAGCGCACGCCGTCCCCCTCGCACGCCTCGCAGCGGCCGCCGCGCAGGTTGAAGGAGAAACGCCCGGCGTCATAGCCCTTCGCCTTCGCGTCCTTCGTCATGGCGAAGAGGTTGCGGATATCGGTGAACAGACCGGTATAGGTCGCGGGGTTCGAGCGCGGCGTGCGGCCGATGGGGCTCTGGTCGATGGCGATGACCTTGTCGAGATGCTCTTCTCCGCGGATCCCGTCGCACCTGCCGGGATAGGTGATCGCGCGGTTGAGGTCGCGCGCGAGCGACTGATAAAGGATCGAATTGACCAGCGAGGATTTTCCGGAGCCCGACACGCCGGTGACGGCGATGAAACAGCCGAGCGGAAACTTCACGTCGATATGTTTGAGATTGTTTTCCTCCGCGCCGAGGACTTCAAGAAACTTTCCGTTTCCGGGGCGGCGGATCTTCGGTACGGCGATGCATTTTCTGCCGGAAAGATAGTCTCCTGTAATCGATCGTTTACATTTTGCGACTTCTTCGGGCGTTCCGACGGCGACGACTTCGCCTCCGTGGATGCCGGCGCCCGGTCCGATATCGACGATATAATCGGCGGCACGCATCGTGTCTTCGTCATGCTCGACGACGAGGACCGAATTGCCGAGATCGCGCAGGTCCTGAAGCGTTTTGATGAGTTTGCAGTTGTCGCGCTGATGCAGTCCGATGGACGGCTCGTCGAGGATATAGAGCACGCCGGTCAGCGCCGAGCCGATCTGCGTGGCGAGGCGGATGCGCTGGGCTTCGCCGCCCGAAAGCGTTCCGGCGCTGCGCGCAAGATTCAGATAATCGAGTCCGACGCTGGAGAGGAATTTCAGCCGCGCGCGGATCTCTTTGAGGACCTCTTTGGCGATGGTCATCTGCGTTTCGGTCAGCGTCAGCGAATCGACGAAGGCGATCATCTTATCGATCGAAAGGCGGCAGATCTCGTCGATATTCAGCCCCCCGACGGTGACGCCGAGGACCATATCCGAAAGCCGTCTCCCCCGGCATCGCGGGCAGGCGACCTCTTCGACGAATTCCTGATAGTAGTCTCCGCCCTGCATCCGCATCCGCTTTTCGATGATGTGGACGATGCCCTCAAAGGCGACGAGCTGACGGCGGCCTTCTCCGCCGAAATAGCGGACGACGTCGTATTTTTTGCCGTCCCCTGTGCCGTACATCAGCACGTCCAGCGCTTCGGGAGAAAACTCCGAGATCGGAGTATCGAGGGTGAAGCCGTAATCCTTGCCGACGGCGGCGAGCAGCGGCCCGGTCCAGGAATCTTCGGTCATCGTCTTGAAGCCGTTCGCGGCGATCGCGCCGCCGCGCAGCGAAAGCTCCTTATGCGGCAGCAGTTTGCGCACCGAAACGCGCTGCATATTGCCGATGCCGGAGCATTCGGGGCAGGCGCCGATCGGGTTATTGAAGGAGAACATCCGCGGCTCCAGCTCCGGGAAGCTGATGCCGTGCTCCTCGCAGGCGTACTTTTTGGAAAATTCGAGTTCGCGCGGCTCTTCCCCGTCGCGCGGGGCGGTGACGATGCGGACTCTGCCGTCGGAGGCTTTGAGCGCCGATTCGACCGAATCCGAAAGGCGCGAGCGGATGTCGCCGCGGTTGACAAGACGATCTACCACGATTTCAATATCGTGTTTGAGATTTTTATCGAGTTTGATCTCCTCGCTGAGATCGTAAAGGCTGCCGTCCACCCGGACGCGGGCGAAGCCGGACTTGCGCGCGTCGGCAAAGACCTTTTCGTGCATTCCCTTCTGGGCGCGCACGACCGGGGAAAGCACCATGAAGCGCTCGCCCTCCGGAAGCTCCATGATCCGCGCGACGATCTGATCCTGCGTCTGCTGGACGATCTCCTTGCCGCAGACCGGGCAATGCGGAATGCCGACGCGGGCGTAAAGCAGGCGGAGATAGTCGTAGATCTCGGTCACCGTTCCGACGGTGGATCGGGGGTTTTTCGAGGTGGTTTTCTGGTCGATGGAGATCGCGGGCGAGAGTCCTTCGATGAGATCGACGTCCGGC
>CADBPA010000240.1 GCA_902796505.1 uncultured Ruminococcus sp. | reverse complement strand
CGTGAACGGTTTCCGCGGCACGGTCAAGGAGATCGGCATCCGCACGACGCAGATCGTCGACGCCGGCGGAAATATCAAGATCATCAACAACTCAAATCTTCAGGAAGTCGTCAATATGACGAACCAACTCTCGCTCGCCATCTGCGATTTCAGCATCGAGTACGGCGAGTCGCTCGAACGGGTGGAGGCGATCATCAAGGACAACCTGCCCGCCATCCGCGAGGCGATCCCCGACATCAAGGACGGCCCCTTCTACAAGGGCGTTGCCGAGCTTGCCGATTCGGCGGTGATCATCCGCTTCGTCGCCAACTGCGAGGAGGGCGCGAAATATCAGGTCGAGCGCGATATGAACCGCCAGTTCAAACTCCTCTTCGATAAGAACAACATCAACATTCCGTTCCCGCAGGTGGTCGTCCATCAGCCGACGAAATTCGAGGACGCGACGAAACGCCAGCAGAAGGACGCCGCCTCGTTCGTCGATGAGCAGAAGGAACTCAGCCGCGGCATTGCCGACGGCGAGGTGAACAACTTCTGATCCGGCTATGAAAGAACAGGAATTCAACGATCTGAATCTCCGCGGCGATCGGCCGGGGAAATACGCCGAGCAGCAGCGTTTCCCCGAAGATCCCCTGCGCGGACAGATCCCGGAAGATCCGACGTCCGGGCAGGAAGAGACCTTTCGGGCGGCGGAGATCCAAACACCCTCCGGCGCAGACGGCGAAGGGAAAGCGCAAAGCGGCAGCCGCTCCCCGCATAGGCGTCCCGGCGCGCTGCAAACGACGATCACAAGCAAGGTCGGCGCGTTTGCCGGGGTGATCGCCTCCTCGGTCTCCGCCGCGCTGATCGTGGTCGCGGCGGTCGTCGGCACGCTTTCGGTCAACCTCTCGCTTCTGCTCGCGGACGCGTATTCGCTCGTCTTCCGGGTGGAGGTCAGCGGATGGCAGGAGGAGAAAGAAGAGATCCCGCTTTCCGCCGTTCTGACCGGCGAAGACGGGTTTCTGACCGAACAGCACATCTTTCCGGATACGCGCATTCTTGCCTTTTACGATCTGCAGCCGGGGAAAGAATACACCCTCGTGATCCGCAGTGAAGAAAAGGTCTTTGCCGAGCAAAGCTATCTGACGGCTGCCGAGCAGACCGAAAAAGGACGGATCTACGCCGAATCCTTCGGCGGCGAGGTCATGGTCATGGTCGAGGGCGTCCGGCTCGATCGGGGAGAATTCTATACGGTCGAAGCGCAGGACGCAAAAGGGGAAACCGTCTGGGTCCGGGACTCGACCGAGCCTTTCTCGGAATACCGCTTCCCGGTATCCGGGTACGGAACGCTGTATCTCACCCTCTCGGTCGGAGGAAAGGCCTGCGCCTTCACCGAGGTCGAAATCTTCCCCGATCACGATCCGATTCCCGATCCCGATCCGACCGCGCAGTACGATACGGAAGAGCCGATCTGGAACTGGGCGAACGATTACTCGGCGGCGACCGTGGCGTTTTCCGACCGCAGCGGCGGCGATCCGCTCGTTCTGCAGGCCAGAATCGACGTCATGCCGTATGAGTCCTGCGACGAGAGCTATATCGAGTATTTCGCTCGTGCTTCTTATGACGGTTGGGACTATACCGACGTGCAGAGCGAGCCGATGCAGTCGCTCGGACACGCCTACGGCGAGATCGCCGAAGAGATCCCCGCGTCCTGCGAGGAAAACGGTATAAGCGCCCACTACTACTGCGAACGGTGCGGAAGCTATTTCGACGCGGACTATAACGAGGTCTCCTACGAGGATCTGATCATCGCGGCGCCCGGACACGCCTATCATGCGCCGGCCTTTGAATGGAACGTCACGGGCAACGGAGAGGTCAGTGCGATCGCCGTCTTTACCTGCGAGCGTGATTCCGAACACGTAGAGGAAGTCGAAGCACAGGTCGAGCCGGGCGTCACCGACGGTTCCTATACGGCGACCGTCGTCTTCGACGACGCGACCTATACCAACGTCTATACGCCCGGAGAAAACGGCGGTTAAAAGTCCTCGCTCTCCGGCAAAAAGCAAAAAAGGCGGCGGCAGATCCCGGAAGGGTTTCTGCCGCCGTTTTCACACAGAGAATGCGCTCCCGGAAAGGAGCGCTTTATACCGAGAAAGCGCTCCCGCAAAGGAGCGCTT
>CADBPA010000239.1 GCA_902796505.1 uncultured Ruminococcus sp. | reverse complement strand
TGCTCGTCGTTTTCCTGATCTATCTCAGCAACGAGCAGAGGTGCCGGGATCTTGTGACCGGGAAACTGTTCCGGGATCGGATCGCCGCGATTCGGGCGAAATCGGCGGAAGGGAGATCCCGTAAAGGTGTGTAGATCATGAATTTAAAAGCAAAACCGTTTTATCTTGACGATCGGGATATCGCGTGGGTGAAAACCACGCTCGGCGGCATGAGCGAGGAGGAAAAGATCGCCCAGCTGTTTTGCCTGATCACCTATACCGACGACGAAAATTATCTGAAATATCTTGCGGGGGACTTAAAGGTCGGCGGCGTGATGACGCGGACGATGAGCCTCTCCGAGATCGTCCGCACCGTAACGCGGCTGCAAAGCCACGCGAAGATCCCGATGCTGATCTCGGCGAATCTGGAAGCGGGCTTGAATCAGACGTGTTACGAGGGAACGCGTGTCGGCTGCCAGATGGGGATCGCCGCGACCGGCGATCAGAAGTACGCGACCGAGCTTGCGCGGATCATCGGCGAAGAAGCGGGCGCCCTCGGTATCAACTGGGCGTTTGCGCCGATCGTCGACATCGATTATAATTTCCGCAACCCCATCACCAACACCCGCACGTTCGGCAGCGACGTAAAGACGGTCGCCGCGTTCGGAAAAGCGTATGTGGAGGAAGTGCAGAAGCACGGGATCGCCGCAAGCGTCAAACATTTTCCGGGCGACGGCGTGGACGAGAGGGATCAGCACCTGCTCGCCTCGGTCAATTCGCTTTCTACGGACGAATGGGATCAAAGCTACGGAACCGTCTATCGCACCTGCATCGAAGCGGGCGCCAAGACCGTGATGGTCGGGCATATCCTGCAACCGGCGTATTCGAGGGCGCTCGCCCCCGGCTTGAAAGACGAAGAGATCATGCCCGCTCTGATCGCGCCGGAGCTTCTGAACCGACTTCTGCGCGAAAAACTCGGCTTCAACGGCCTGATCGTCACCGATTCGACCACGATGGCGGGAATGGGAACGGTCATGCCGAGAGAGAAAGCCGTTCCGCTGACGATCGCGTCGGGCTGCGATATGTTCCTGTTTACCAAGAATCTCGAAGAAGACCTTGCGTTCATGACCGCAGGCGTCCAAAGCGGCGTGATCACGAAGGATCGGCTCGACGAAGCGGTCACGCGCATTCTCGCGCTGAAAGCGTCGCTGAAACTGCACGAAAAGAACAATCTTCCCGACGAGCGCGCGGCGAGAGCGATCGTCGGCTGCGCGGAGCATCAGGCGGTCGCGCGGGAGGTCGCGGACAAAAACATCACGCTCGTCAAGAGCGAGCAGGGTGTTCTGCCCATCTCGCCCGAAAAATATCCGCGCGTTCTCGTTTATAAAAAAGAAGGCGCCGCGAGCGCGTTCGGCGGCGGCGTCACGGCGGGGGCGTGCGATCGGTTTGTCGAAAAACTGAAGGCGCGGGGCTTTGCCGTCGACGTGTTTTCTCCCGGCGGCGGCTGGGAAGGGATGGCGAAGCCGGTCAGGGAGGTTTACGAAAACTACGATCTGATCCTCTATCTCGTCGCGCTTGCCACCAAATCCAACCAGACGGTGGTCCGCATCGAGTGGGCGGAGCCGATGGGCGCCGACGTCCCGGTGTATATGAACTCGATCCCGACGATCATGATCTCGCTCGAAAACCCCTATCATCTTCTCGACGCTCCGCGGATCAAAACCTATATCAATACCTATGGCGGAACGGATGAGATCTTAGAGGAACTGATGAAAAAACTGACCGGAGAAAGCGATTTCACGGGGATCAACCCGGTGGACGCATTCTGCGGAAAATGGGATACCAGACTATGAATCCGGAATTTTTGAAAAAAGCCGAGCAGGCGAAACCGATCCTGACGGTCAGAACGCATACGAAAAAAGGCGGGCAGGTCCTCGCCGAAACCTCGCGCGCCGTGTTTGATTTCGGAACGCACCTCGTCGGGTATCCGAAAATTGATTTTTCGGCGGTCGGGGCGCACTACGACGCGCCCGCCCTGATCCGGGTGCGCTTTTGCGAGACGGCGCAGGAGCTTGACGAAGACACCTTTCTTTATCACGGCTGGATCAGCAAAGGCTGGCTGCAGGAGGAGATCGTGCGTCTTGACGAATTGCCCTGCGCCTATACCTTCCGGCGCAGGTTTGCCGTCCGATACGTTCAGGTGGAAGTGATCGCAACGTCGCCGAAATATCGGCTCAGGATCGACCGTGTCGGGATCAGAAGCGTGACGAGCGCGCCCGAACCGATCGCCGTTTGCGGCAAAGACGAAACCGAACGGGCGATCGACCGGGTGGCTCTCAAAACGCTTTCGGAATGTATGCAGTACGAGTTCGAGGACGGACCGAAACGCGATATGCGCTTGTGGCTCGGCGATCTGCGCCTGCAGGCGCTTGCCAATTATCAGACCTATCGCCACAACGATCTGGTGAAACGGTGCCTGTATCTCTTTGCGGCGACGGCGGACGCGGAAGGCCATATCAGCCAATGCGTGTTCACAAGACCTGACGTCGCGCCCGACGACGCGTCGATGTTCGATTATTCGCTCCTGTTTATTCCCACGCTTTACGATTACTTTACCGAAACGGGGGATCGGCAGACGGTAGACGATCTGCTGCCGCTCGCCGAAAAACAGATCGAAATCGCAAAAGAACGCTTCACCGACGACGTGATCGAAGATTGCGACCGGCTCGGCTGGTGCTTTCTCGATTGGTCGCTCGCGCTGAATAAGCAAGCGGGCGCGCAAGCCGTCTATCTCTATGCGCAAAAGACGCTGATCCGGCTGCTGAAAGAATGCGGGAAGGACGCGTCCGCCTACGAGAGCGACGCGGCGCGTAAATCCGCCAAAGCGGTCGAGGCGTTTTACGACCGGGAGCGGGGGCTGTTCGTCAGCGGAAAAGAGAGGCAGATCTCCTATGCCGCGAACGTGTGGTACGTTCTCGCCGAAGTTTTCGGGAAAGACGACAACGCCGCGCTCCTCGATCGTCTGCAGGCCTGCGACGAGGCGATCCGACCGGTCACGCCGTATATGATGCATCATTACGTGCAGGCGCTCCTCAACAGCGGGGAAGCCGAAAAAGCCCGGTCGGTGATCCGCGACTATTGGGGCGGAATGATCGAGCGCGGCGCGGATACCTTCTGGGAGCTTTTCAACCCGGACGATCCCGACGAGTCGCCGTACGGCGGCAAAGCGGTACACAGCTTCTGCCACGCCTGGAGCTGCACTCCGTCATACTTTTTCAGAAAATATTTTGTGGAGGAGAAACCATGATCAAAGGTATCGTCTTTGACCTCGACGGCGTTCTGCTGTTTACCGATCGATTCCATTATCTGGCGTGGAAAGCGATCGCCGACCAATATCAGATCCCCTTTGACGAAAAAGTGAACGACCGTCTCCGCGGCGTTTCGAGAAGGGAAAGCCTCGACATCATTCTGTCGTATTCCGACCGGGATTTTTCCGAGGCGGAAAAGGAGGATATGGCGGCGGAAAAGAACGAATTATACCGCGGATATCTCCGAAAAATGACGCCGGCGGACGTCCGGGACGACACTCGCGCCGTATTGGAGCGATTGCGCGGTCGCGGTTTGAAGCTCGCCGTCGGCTCCTCGTCGAAAAATACGCCGCTGATCCTCGAAAAAACCGATCTGGCGAAATATTTTGACGCGATCTCCGACGGAAACAATATCACGCACAGCAAACCCCATCCCGAAGTGTTCTTAAAGGCGGCGGATTATCTGAATCTGCAGCCCTCCGAATGCATCGTGGTGGAGGACGCCGAAGCGGGGATCGACGCGGGAGCGGCAGGCGGTTTTCTCACGGTGGGGATCGGCTACGCCGCGCACTACGCAAAAACCGATCGCCCCATCCAAAGCCTTTCGGATCTGCCCGAGATCCCCGAACTTGCGGTTTGAGGCAAGACGGACGGAGAGCTTCTTTGCGCTCCGACGGATGCGGCGGCATTTTAAAAAGGATCTCGTGACGTGAGATCTCATTCGCGGTACGCACTGCGGTGTGCCGCGATATTTTTTTGCCGGACGTCCGCGGGGGGGGCTGCCGGAGGCTGCGTCTTGTTCGCCGGTCTGTCGTCTGCCGGGCGGAGTCCCGGCGTGCGACGGAGGGGAAATGATCCTGCGGGGCGTTTTCCCTCCGGCTCTTTTTCACCAAAAAAGTAAGATCGTGCTTGACTTTTGCCGAGTGTTTTGCTATAATATATGCGGTCCTGCCCCGGAGGCGCACCGCTTTTTCTGCCGGAAACGTCGGGAGATCGGCGTCGGGCAGAGCGGCGCGAAGCGCAGGCGGCCGGATCGATATAGCTTCAAAAAGGAGATTTCCCCTATGAAAAAATTCAGTCCTCTGATGATCGTGCACCTTGTGCTGATGGCGCTGATGGCGTTCGGCACCGTCGGCGGAGCGATCCATTTTATCGTTGACGCGGCGAACGCTCCCGGCACGAAAGAGCTGCTTTCTGACCTGACGAATACCCTGCTGATGGCGGCGATCCTTGCGACGATCGCGATGGGCGCGATCTATCTGCTCCGCGGATACGTCAAGCAGGCGGCGATCTATTATAAAGCCTTTATGCTTCTGCACGTCGCCGTGTGCGCGCTGACGATCTGCGTCGATCTCGTCTTTTATCAGGTCAACACGCTGCTGATCCTCATCTGCGTCCTGAACGCCGTCAAGCTTGCCGACCTTCTGATCCTGACCTTCGCCAAAGACCTCGGTCAGGAAAAGACCTGGATCTTCTTCTACGTTCTGCTGGGATGCGACCTCCTTCAGCTGATCCTGGCGATCCCTTATATGGCGGGGATCGGCTTCAATTTCAGCTTCACCGGCTACGTCACCGCGCTGGTGATGGACGGAACGATCGGGCTTTCCATCCGCGGCAAATACCGGGATAAAGCCTCCCGCGGCAGAGCGTAAGCCAAGCCCCCG
>CADBPA010000238.1 GCA_902796505.1 uncultured Ruminococcus sp. | reverse complement strand
GCGACGAAGAAGAATTGCAGGCAGGAGAGCCGAACGCCCTCGCAGGTCTTGGAAAAATGCCCGATGAAGATGATGTGGATCGCAAAGAGCATGGAGGACGCGAGAACGATCAGGCTGTATCGATCGACCGAGAAATCCGACTGAACGCAGAGCAGATAGAATCCGCCCATCGCCAGCAGGATGCCGATCCAAACGTGCTTTGCGTATTTTTTTCCGATAAAAAGCGAAAAGATCGGGACAAAGATCACGTAGAGCGCGGTGATAAAAGAGGTCGCGCCGGCGGTCGCGCCGGAGATGCCGAGCTGCTGCAGATTGGAGGCGGTGAACAGCGCGCATCCGCAGACGGCGCCGCCGATCCACTCGGCTTTGGTGAAGGTCTTTCCTTTTTTCGAGAGAAAAAGCCGTCCGTTTGCCGTGATCTTATCAAACAGAGGGATCAGCGGGAAGAGAAAGAGCGCGCCGACGGCGTAGCGGATCGCGCTGATGTGCAGCGGGTAAAGTTCCCCCGCGCCTTTTTGCGCCGCGAAGGCGAATCCCCAGACGACGGCCGCGAACAAAAGCAGCAGGGGAGAGATGTGTTTTGACTGGATCTTCATGTCGTATGCTTCGGGTAGTCCTTTCGCCCGGTCCATATTCCGCCTCCGTCCTTTTCTTTCGGATTCTCTTATTCTTTCCGCTTTGCGCGCGGATATACGGAGGGGCTTGCCGGGGCGCATCGAAATATGCGCATATATTCATCATTACTATTTTAGCATAATTTTCACTGCTTGTCAAGATGTTTTTACCGAATGGTTAATCTTTCGCGCCGCGCGGATAAAAATACAAAGGAAAACCGAAATATTTCCGAAAAACAGGTATCTTTACCGTCATGGTATTTGTTTTTTACCATTTGGTCTTGCCTTATTGCAGCGATCTTGCGTCGTACAGCGCGGCAAAGCAGGCGGCAGGCTCGCCGGGATCGGAACGCACGCCGTCCACGTGCAGAAAACGCGACGCGTCGTATTCGTAGGTGGAGAGAGGCCGGTCCAGCGAGGCGATACTCTGCGCCGCGACCAGCGGCTCGCCTCCCGAAAAACCGACGATCAGCATCGCGTGATAGTAGTCGATCCCCGGCGCGCCGTCCTGCCTTCTGCGCCCGATCTGGATGACGTCTCCGATCTCCGCCTCCGCGGGATCGACCATCCTCCCGAACGGTCCGTCGCCGTCCTCCCTGACGAGAAAACGGTAAAAGTATTCTACCCCGGTCCACGCCGGCGCGCGGTCGTCGAGCGAGCGGTAGTACCAGCCGAAGGTCGGCAGATAATTCATCCGGCAGCTGCCGGCGTAGAGGCATTGCGAAATGAAATTCGTGCAGTTTCCTCCGATGCCGCCGAAGTCCCCGAACAGCGGATTCTGCCCCATCGCGTACCGCCGCGCGTACATCACCGCAAGGTCTCTTCTGTATTCGCGTACCATGTTGCCCTCCTTTTTGCATCCTTCTATATAGGATATGCCGCGCCGCGCGAAGGGGATCGCTTGCGCGATATTCGACGGCATTTTCGATCGGTTTTGCTTCCCAAAACAAAAGATCGTCCTTACGAAAGAAATTTGAAAACGGATTACGGGGCTCGATTCTCGCGCGAACTACGCGCTCGGTCTTCCGCGGCTCTGACTGCCCACCGGGCAGTCATTCAGTACCGCTCCCCTTCGAGCCCCTCTCTTACCGTCCAAAGAAAAAACCGCCCAAAGGCGGTCTTTTCTTTGGAGCGGATTACGGGGCTCGAACCCGCCACCTCCACCTTGGCAAGGTGGCGCTCTACCAAATGAGCTAAATCCGCATATTCCATTTTGGACGCTGGCGACTCGGATGGGGTTCGAACCCACGACCTCTAGCGTGACAGGCTAGCGCTCTAACCAGCTGAGCTACCAAGCCGGACAACGTCTTGCCCCGATGGGGGGCGGCACTCTGTCGAGCGCTTTTTTATTATAGCAAATCGAACGGCGATTGTCAAGCGGTTTTGCAAAAGTTTTTTGGGGGAAGAAATTTTTTTTTGCTTTTTTGTTGACAAAACGCGCGGGATGTGGTACATTAAAGGTAACTAACCGTTCAAGAAAGGACTACCGTTATGGCAGACAAAAAGAATCCCTATTCCGGCACCAAGACCGAGCAGAATCTTCTCGCCGCGTTCGCCGGAGAATCGCAGGCAAGAAACAAGTACACCTATTTTGCTTCCAAGGCGAAAAAAGAAGGCTATGAGCAGATCGCCGATCTCTTCTTAAAGACCGCGGACAACGAGAAGGAGCACGCCAAACTCTGGTTCAAGGAGCTTTGCGGCATCGGCTCGACCGCCGAGAACCTCGAAGCCGCCGCAGACGGTGAAAACTTCGAGTGGACCGATATGTACGAAGAGTTCGCCAAGACCGCCGAGGAGGAAGGCTTTACCGAGCTTGCGAAGAAGTTCCGCGGCGTTGCCGCCATCGAAAAACGCCACGAAGAGCGCTATCGCGCGCTGCTTGCGAACGTCGAGGCGCAGAAGGTCTTTGAAAAGAGCGAAGTCAAGGTCTGGGAATGCCGCAACTGCGGCCACATCGTGGTCGGCACCAAGGCTCCCGAAGTCTGCCCGGTCTGCAACCATCCGCAGGCGTATTTTGAAGTGCACGCGGAGAATTATTGATCCGTCCGAAAGAGCCGCCGGTACGGCGGCTCTTTTCCGAAGCAAGGCAGGGAGGAAATCGCAATGAAACCGTTCGAAAACCGAAAATATCTGATCGGATGTCTGCTCCGCGAGGGCGGATACCGCAATACGATCCCGCCGCAGGTCGAGGAGCAGAGAAGACTTCTGCGTTCGCTGATGAACGTCCGCCTGCCTGCGCCGATCGGCGCGGATTTTCTGCACGCGCAGGACGAATATCTGCGCTATCGCGCGGCGGAAAAGGGGATCACCGACGCCGAAACGCTCGACTATCGGGACGGGATCGCTGTCTGGCGCGGAGATATCACGACCTTGAAGGCCGACGCGATCGTCAACGCCGCCAACAGTCAGATGCTCGGATGTTTCGTCCCCTGCCACGGCTGTATCGACAACGCGATCCACACCTACGCCGGCGTGCAGCTGCGCGCCGAGTGCGAAAAGATCATGCGCGCCCAGGGGCACGACGAGCCGACCGGGAGCGCCAAGATCACCAAGGGCTATAATCTCCCCTGCCGGTATATTCTGCACACCGTCGGTCCGATCATCAGCCATCGCCTGACCGACCGGGATCGGCTCGCTCTGGCTTCCTGCTATGAAAGCTGCCTTAGGCTTGCGGAGGAATACCGTCTTTCGACGGTCGCCTTCTGCTGCATCTCGACCGGCGAATTTCACTTTCCGAACGAGGACGCCGCGCGCATCGCCGTCGCGACGGTCAAGAGCTTCCGGGAGAGGACCGGCAGTCTGATCCGCGTGATCTTCAACGTGTTCAAAGCGCAGGATGAGAAGATCTACCGCGAATTGCTCGGTATCTGAACGGCAATTTTTCGAGACGAAATGTCGGCTCGGTAAAGCCGCATGTGATCTCCCTGCATTCGGAAAATCCTTTAAAAAAGCAAAGAAAAGTTTGCAAATCAAGGAAAATGCCACCTGAATTTCGGGTGGTATTTTGCGTTTTTTCGGAGAAATGAAAAACGTTTTCCTGCCTTTTTATTACACCGCTCCCCTGAACTGCGCCGGCGTATCCGTACTTCTGCGTATTCCTGCGTCCATACCGGGAACAATAAATCCGATTCCGAACAGAAAGGAAACCAAAAAACGATGATGTCATCCTATCCGAACAATCCTGCGCGCCCGGTCGAGATCCGGGAGGCAGATCTTGCTGCCTTCTCGCGCCGCCTCGAAGAGGAGGAGCGCGCCAAAAACACCGTCGATAAATACCTGCGCGATCTTCGCGCCTTCGTCGCTTTTCTCCGTGCGCGCGGCGGAGAAGCCGCCGCCGACCGCCGCGCCGTCCTCGATTACAAAGCCGAACTCGAACGCCGCTACGCCCCGTCCTCCGCCAATTCGATGATCGCCGCGATCAACT
This sequence comes from uncultured Ruminococcus sp., assembly GCA_902796505.1. Taxonomy (GTDB): domain Bacteria; phylum Bacillota; class Clostridia; order Oscillospirales; family CAG-272; genus UBA1740. The sequence continues at coordinate 3,957 of CADBPA010000238.1, read as the reverse complement.
CCTTTTTCCGCTTTCTCGATCACCCCGAACTCTGCGTTCGCCGGCTGCGCATCCAGCGGCAGGTGTTCTGCAAAGAGGAGCGAGAGCTGACCCGTGTCGAGTATTTGCGGCTGGTTGAGGCGGCAGAGCGCGGCAAAAACGTCCGCCTCGCCATGCTTTTGCAAACGATCTGCGGCACCGGCATCCGCGTCAGCGAACTGCGCTTCATCACCTGCGAGGCGGTGCGGCTCGGTCGTGCGGTCGTCCGCTGCAAAAGCAAAACGCGCACCGTCTTCCTCGTCCGCGATCTGCAGAAAAAACTCCGGGAGTACTGCCGCCGGGAGGGCATCCGCCACGGCTGCGTCTTTGTCACCGCCTCCGGCAAACCGCTCGACCGCTCGAATATCTGGCGCGAGATGAAGGCGCTCTGCCGCGCGGCGCGGGTGGACCCGCGCAAGGTCTTTCCGCACAACCTCCGCCACCTCTTCGCCCGCTCCTTCTACGCGCTCGAAAAGGACCTCGCCAAGCTTTCGGACATCCTCGGCCACAGCAGCATCAACACCACCCGCGTCTATATCCTCTCCACCGGCCGCGAGCATCGCTCCGAAATGGAGAAAATGCGCCTGATCCTTTAGAGAACGAACGGGAACAAAAAGAAAAACAACATAATTGCCGTTATGTTGTTTCTATTAGATATTTTATATCTTTTTCCTTTTTTGTTATCTAGTATTATAGCATATATTTATTGATTTTTCAAGGGGTTTTCCCATAAAAAAGCAGAAAAAGTTTTCCATTTGCGGAAAAATGCAAAATCAGGCGGCTTTTTGCCGGATTTCCGGGGCAAGAAGGGCCTTTTCGCCATGCGTTGCACACGCCGCCCTCCGGGGGAGGCGTTTTTTTGATGTATTTTTCGCTTTTCCCTACCACATAACGGCAATTATGTTGTATGCAAAGCGGGTACGCCCGGAGAAGAAAGGAGGAACTCATGTCGATCTTTTATCTGTTTTTGGCGCTCTACGTCATCGTCGGCGCGATCACGATGCACACCTTCCGGCAAAAGAAGATGTATCTCGCGCTTTCGGCATATATCGTCGCGTTCCTCTTCTTCCTCGCGCTGTTCCCCTTTGCCGGACTCTTCGCGCCTCTCTCGCTCCGCCTGATGTGGGTGGACGTCTGCGGCTCGGTCGACGCCGCCTCCCGGCTGACGCTCCTCTTCGCGCTGACGATCGTTCTCTTCATCGCCGTCTCCGCCGTCTCGGTCGTGAAATTCTCGATCGCCGTCGTCCGCAGCCTCATGAAGTCCGAGGAAACGAGGACCTATCCGAAGCATTCCCGCCCGAAGATCGGGTTTGAATACATAGCGCCCAAAGTCGTATATAACTTCTGTCATAAGTTTTGTCGGTATCGGTGTTAAAAAGCGCCGAATACCGGATTATGCAAACAAAACTTTACAAACAGGAGTATATTATGAAATTGAATCATAAAAAGGGCTACACGATCGTTGAGCTGATCGTGGTCATCGCCATCATCGCGATCCTTCTCGCAATCCTGATCCCCACCATTTCGACCATTCTCAAAAACCAAGGCGACCGCGAGGTCAATACCGACGCGCAGCTGATCAAAAACCTCAATACCGCGCTGAAGATCGATTCGGACGCGACCGGCAAGAAGCACGCCAATATGACCGAGGCGCTCACCGCCGCCGGCAACGCCGGATACGACGTCTCGAAGATCAACGCCCAGAAAACCAACAACGAGATCCTCTGGGACAGCAAGAACGACGCGTTCGTTTACTATAACGCCGACCTCGGCGACGTCGAATATCAGAACGATACCGTCGCCGCGGACGACCGCCTCTCGGTGAAGAAGGACGAGGAAGTTTACCTCCTCTGGAAGATCGCCGACAGCGTTCCTGCCTATAACTATTCGCTCTACTGGACCGGTAAGGTCGCCGATATTCCGGCGAAGCTCACCGCCGGCTTCGACGTCGGTAAGACCGAAGGCGTCACCGCGCTTGCCTATGAGCATACCGGCACCGTCGGCAGAAAGCTCGCCTTCCGCACAAACTCCGCCGACACCGTTCTGACGATCAACGCCCCCGCCGACACCGTCTCGCACTACGGCGAAGCCAAGAAGATCGATATCGTCGCCGTCGCAACCGCTTCCTACCATGAATACGGCTCGACCGCGCTCGTTGCCGTCAAGCAGGGCCGCGTCGTGCTGACCGAGACCTCCGCCGTCTCCGCCGTCTACTTCACCGCAACCGATAAGAACAAAGACGGTACCGCCGACGGCTTCGAGGAGATCACTCTGACGCTCTCCGCCGAAACCACCCTCCCGGATTTCTACCGCGATCCCATTGAAATTCCCGACGAAGGCGCGCTCGTCTGCAAGGTCGAGCAGGAAAAGGCCGACGACGAGTATATCTGGCTCATGATGCAGGGCATCTACGAGCAGGTCAAGGTCTCGGATAACGCCGACGCTCCCGACGAGTGGATCGACACCTCCGACGCGACCGGCAATTCCAAAACCCTCGCTTTCCAGATCGCAAACGTCCTCGGCGACACGAACGCCACCATCGTCGAAGAAACCCGTGAGATCGTCCCCGAAGAGGGAAAGACCATCGAGGAAACCGTCGTCGAGACCGGTAAGACCGTCGAGGAAGTCGAGACCGTGCTGGATATTCAGGTCAACGTCAAAGCCTACGTCACCGAATATGCCGCCACGGGCGACGATCTCATCTCGCTCTGGATGAACAACAATATCGCCACCGAAGCGGCGGTCGATAAAGCCTATAAGTTCAACGCCTTCAGCGATGAGGACCGCATCTATATCGACGCCTTCCTCGCCGCCGAGGAGAACGGCGAGCCGATCTTCTCGAACCATATCGAGGATTACGCAAACGCCGAAAAGATCGAGAAAGCCCTCGCCTACGTCGAAGCGCAAAACGGCGCCGAGGCTGCCGCGCGCGTCCGCACCCTGCTCGAAACCAAGCGCAGCTATCTCGGCTGGCTCGCCGACTTCGAGGTCAGCTTTGACGGAGATATCGCCGTCGGTACCGTCGCCCTCGCCGGCCACTATGCCGCCTTCGCCGATAACTTCAATAACGGCCTCTGGATCGGCTTCGGTATGTCGGATATCAAGAACGGCAACGAGTCGGTCGACCTCAAAGCCGGCAAGACCGTCCGTCTGCTCGACACCGCCTATAACTATACCGGCAACCCCGATTTCCATATGAACTACGCCGCCATCTGCGGTTACGTCAAGGAATTCAGCTGCGGCGTCGCCAACCTCAGCGACGAAAATATCGGCAAGACCATCACCGTTCGCCTCTTCCTCTATGAGCTGGACGAAAACGGCGTCGAAACCGGCACCAAGATCGAGTGCGGCGTCTATCGCTACACCTTAGAGAAGGTCTCGGCGGTCAATGCTGCCATCATCAACAAATAAAAATTCAACTCTCCCTTCGGGATGCCGGCGCGAGCCGGCACCCCGGGGCTTGCTATACCCATAAGCCAAAAGGAGGTTCCGACGTAAAATTATGAAGAAGAATTTGAAAATCAAACAACGCCGTCATAACGGCTTTACCATTGTAGAATTGGTCGTCGTCATCGCGATCGTCGCCATTCTCGCGGCGGTCCTGATCCCGACCTTCTCGCATATGATCGACCGGGCGAATATCACGGCGGATATCCAGACCGTGAAGAATCTCAATACCGCCCTCAAAATGGATATCGCAGGGCATCCCACCCTGCATGACGCCCTCGCCGCCGCCAAGCGCAGCGGACTGCAGGAATCGAGCGTCACCGATAACCGCTCCAAAAAGCACTTCATCGCATGGGATCGCATAAACGACCGCTTCGTCCTCGTCGAAAAGAAAGCGGACGCCGACGGCGCGAACGCCTATATTTTCCCTGCCGCCTCCGGCGAGGAAACCGGCAAGATCGCAGAGGAGGAAAAGTATAACTTCTTTGTCAT
>CADBPA010000237.1 GCA_902796505.1 uncultured Ruminococcus sp. | reverse complement strand
CTTGCCAACGCGATGCACCTCTCTTCCTGGCTCGGCCGCGAGGTCTCGCTCCCGATCGACGACGATCTCTTCTATGAAGAGCTGAAAAAACGCATTGCGATCTCGAAGCCCCACCGCCCGGTGAAAGGCGAGAAGACCGAAACGCAGGGTTAAGTTTCAAGAAGGAGACGAGAATCACTATTCTCTTTCGCGATTATGGAAAAGAAAAAATTCCGCGTGGCGCTGGTGGGATGCGGCGTGATCGCGCCGAACCACCTTTCCGCCCTTGCGGATCTTGACGAGACCGAGATCGTCGCGCTCTGCGATATCCGCCCGGAGCGCGCCGAGCGCCGGCGGGAGGAATTTGCTCCCGCGGCACAGGTTTTCGACGACTACTCCCGGATGCTCCGCGAGGTGAAGCCGGACGCCGTTCACATTGCGACGCCGCATTATCTGCACGCCCCGATGGCGATCGAGGCGCTGGACATGGGGATCCACGTTTTTCTCGAAAAACCGATGGCGATGAAGCCGGAGGAGATCCCCGCTCTGCTCGCCGCCGAACAGCGGTCTTCGGCAAAGCTTTGCGTCTGTTTTCAGAACCGTTTCAACCTTCCGGTGAAGGAAGCCGGGCGGAGGATCGCGGAGGACGGCGGGGTGATCTCGGCGTTCGCGTCGGTCGCATGGGAGAGGAGCGAAAGCTACTACCGATCGGGCGACTGGAGAGGAAAGCAGGAGACCGAAGGCGGCGGCGTGCTGATCAATCAGGCGATCCACACCATCGATCTGCTCTGTTATTTCCTCGGAAAACCGAAAATTGTCGAGGCTACGACGGCGAATCACCATCTGCGCGGCGTGATCGAGGTCGAGGACACGGCGGAGGCGCGCATCACCTTCGAGGACGGCAGGATCGCCTGCCTTTACGCGACGACCGCCTTCCCCGGCGGAGACTTTACGAATATCCTGCTCCGCACGAAAAATCACCGCCTTGAGATCCGGGGCAACCGGCTGCTCGTTGATGACGAAATCGTTCTGACCGAGCAGTTCGATCCGCTCGGAAAAGCCTGCTACGGCAGCGGACACGCAAAGCTCATCGCCGCCTTCTACCGCGCGATCGCAGAGGGCAAAGACTCCCCCGTTCCGGGGACCAGCGCGCAGTACGCGCTCCGCATTCTTCTCGCGGCCTACCGCTCCGGCGGAGAGCCGGTCGAGATCTGAACAAAAAGAAAGGAAAACAACCGAATGAAAATGACGTTCCGGTGGTACGGGCCAAACGACCCGGTCACCCTTGATAAGATCAGACAGATCCCCGGCATGACCGGCGTCGTCACGGCGCTGTACACCATCCCGGTCGGCGAGGTGTGGGATCTTCCCTCCATTCTCGCGCTGAAAAAACAGATCAACGACGCGGGGCTGGAGATGGAGGTCATCGAAAGCGTTCCGGTCCATGAGGAGATCAAACTCGGATCGGAAAAGCGCGACGCGCTGATCGACAATTACATTCAGACGATCCGCAATCTCGGCGCGGCGGGCGTGAAGGTCATCTGCTACAACTTCATGCCGGTCTTTGACTGGGTGCGCTCCGAGCTGAAATTCAGAACGGCGGACGGCTCGAACTGCCTCGCCTACGACCAGCACACGATCGACGGCATCAACCTCGAAAAGCAGTCGCTTTCGCTTCCCGGTTGGGACGAGAGCTACACGAGAGACCAGCTGAAAGGGCTTCTCGAACGCTACAAGTCTGTCGACGGAGAAAAACTGCTCGAAAATATGACCTACTTCCTCGGCAGGATCATCCCGGTCTGCGAGGAGTGCGACGTCCGGATGGCGGTACACCCGGATGATCCGCCCTGGTCGCTCTTCGGCCTGCCGCGCATCATCACCTCGGAGGAGCAGATCGACCGGCTCTTCGCGGCGGTGGATTCTCCCTACAACGGCATCACCCTCTGCACCGGTTCTCTCGGCGCGGATCGGCATAACGACCTCGTCCGCATGGCGGGCAAGTACGCCAAAATGGGGCGCGTTCATTTCCTGCACGCGCGCAACATCCGCTTTGTCGAGCAGGAGGACGGAAAACTCTTCTTCCACGAATCCCCCCATCCGACCGCATGCGGCTCTCTCGATATTTACGGCATCCTGAAAGCCCTGCACGACAACGGCTTTGAAGGCTACACCCGCCCCGACCACGGCAGAAACATCTGGGGCGAGGACGGAAAACCCGGCTACGGTCTCTACGACCGCGCGCTCGGCGCGACCTATCTCTACGGTCTTTGGGAAGCCATCAGCAAAGCCTGACGCCGCCGAACCCGGCGGACGATCTTTCGCGGCGCCGCCGCAGAAAAAACAGATAGAAAAATATGAGGACAAGATTATGAATATGGAATTGCCTTTTGAACTGGATCTCGGCGGAAAAGTCGCCGTCGTTACCGGGGCGGGCGGAATACTCTGTTCCGATTTTTCCCGCGCCATTGCCAAATGCGGCGCGAAAGTCGCGCTTCTTGACATCAATGAGGAGGCCGCCGAGAAGGTCGCGGCGGAGATCCGCGCGGACGGATACCAAGCGATCGCGATCAAGACCAACTGCCTTGATAAAGAAAGCCTTCTTGCGGCGAAGGCGATCGTCGACCGGGAGTTCGGCGCCTGCGACATCCTGATCAACGGCGCGGGCGGAAACAACAGCCGCGCGACCACGGCGAACGAGTATTTCGACGCCGAAACGCTCGGCGACAGTACGAAACAGGATTTCTTCGACCTTTCGCCGGACGGCATCCGCTTCGTCTTTGACCTGAACGTCACCGCCGCCTTCCTGACCACGCAAGTGTTTGCGCTCGACATGGCGAAGAGCGGCAAGGGCGGCAGCATCATCAACATCTCCTCGATGAACGCCTACCGCCCCCTGACCAAGATCCCGGCGTATTCCGCGGCGAAGGCCGCCGTCTCCAACTTCACGCAATGGCTTGCCGTCCATTTCGCGGGAACCGGCGTTCGCTGCAATGCGATCGCGCCCGGCTTCTTTGTCACCAACCAGAACCGTTCCCTGCTCTTCAACGAGGACGGAACGCCCACGCCGCGCACCGGCAAGATCCTGCGCGGAACGCCGATGAACCGCTTCGGCGAAAGCTCCGAGCTGCTCGGCGGTCTCTTCTTCTTCCTTTCGGATAAGGCCTCCGGCTTTATCACCGGCGTGATCCTGCCGATCGACGGCGGTTTCTCGGCGTATTCGGGAGTCTGATCATGAGATTTGCAAAGCTTCTTGCCGAGCGGAATACCCCCGGCTCGCAGACGAGACAGCCGACGGTCGCCTTTCTCGGAGACAGCGTGACGCACGGATGCTTCGAGCTTTATATGAAGGATGAAAAATCTTTCGAGACCTACGTCGATCAGGACCATTGCTATCAGGAGGATCTTCGCAAGATCCTGCATCTGCTCTACCCGTGGTGTCAGGTCGGGACGATCAACGCCGGCGTCAGCGGAAACACGGCGGCGGGCGGCGCCGCGCGGCTGGAGCGCGACGTTCTCTCGTATCATCCGGATCTCGTGGTCGTCTGCTTCGGGCTGAACGACGCCTGCCGCGGCGAAGATTTCCTCCCGGTTTACGAGGAGAGCCTCGGTAAAATATTCGATGAGGTTCGCAAAAGCGGCGCGGAGGCGATCTTTATGACGCCGAATATGATGAACACCTCGCTTTCCCCGCGTCTTCTCGCAAGAGGCGAGCCGATCATCCGCGGCGCCGCCGAAGGGTGTCTCGCCGTGCAGAACGGCGGACGGCTCGAACGTTTCCTTGCCGCCGGAAAAGCGACGGCGGAAAAGTATGGCGTTCCGGTCTGCGACGTTTACGCGAAGTGGAAAAAACTTTCCGAAAACGGCGTGGATATTACCGCCCTGCTCGCAAACGACATCAACCACCCCTCGCGCGAGATGCATTGGCTTTTCGCCGTCTCGCTGATGGAGACGATCCTCTCCTGACGAAAGACCGTTTTCAAATTCGATCGCCTTCCCTGCCAAAGCGGGGAAGGCGATTTTTTCTTCCTTTACGGAAGGGATTTTTTCTTTCGGGCATAGCAAGCCGTTTTTCGCGAAACCTTTCCCGGCGCGGCGAGTTCGGGAAGCGAAAGGATACGCCGCACCACGTACAAATATGCGTGCAGGCGGCTTGTCGAACGGTCGGGGAAGCGCGGATACGGCGTGGAAAAAGGAAGTTTTTGGTTATTATTTCTGATTTTCTCCCGATTTCTTTACCATTTTTTAGTATGTTTTCCTCTTGATTTTTCGCCATAATTGTGCTAAAATATGGTTGTTCTTGGAAATTTCCAGAATTTACATCAATTTTTGAAACAAAAAAGGAGAACAACAATGGAAAATCGGACAAACGGAGCAAAAATTTTGATTTGCGGCGAAAACGCGGAGGAGAGACGCCGTCTCGGCGAGCTGCTGAAAGCCAACGGCTATCCGGCGATCGAGGAGGTTTCGTCGGGCGACCGGGCGATGGAGCTTCTGCGCCGCGGCGGATACGGGCTGGTGATCGCCGACCTGTGGATGCCGGGGCTCGACGGGGTCGGGCTGATCCGGAGCGCGTCGGCGCTCGCCGCGGGAAAGGACAAGCCGGTGTTTATCCTGCTCTCGCCGATCGGCAAACAGAGCCTGCTGATGGAAGCGTCCGACGCCGGCGCCGATCTCTGTATGCTGAAGCCTTACAACGACGATTCTCTTCTCTCGCACGTCCGCGCGCTGCTCGATAAAAAAGAAAAGGCGCTCTCCGGCACCGAAAAGTCCGAAGACGCCGCCTCGGATATGGAATCGCAGGTGACGAAGATCATCCATCAGATCGGCGTTCCGGCGCATATCAAGGGATACCAGTATCTGCGCTCGGCGATCCTGATGACGATCGACGAAAGCGATATGATCAACTCGGTGACGAAGGTGCTTTATCCTTCGGTGGCGAAAAAATATCAGACCACGACCTCGCGCGTGGAACGCGCGATCCGGCACGCGATCGAGGTCGCGTGGGACAGAGGCGACGTGGACACGCTGAATTCCTATTTCGGTTATACGATCCAGAACAGCCGCGGAAAGCCGACCAATTCGGAATTTATCGCGATGATCGCCGACAATCTGCGCCTCAAATACAAGTACAAAGCCGTCTGATCCGAACGCCGGCGAGTTTGGCAAAAAGGAAAGGCGGAAGATCAATTCTTTCCGCCTTCGGTATAAAATCTGCGCCCTTCCATGGCGCGATAGAGCGTCACTTCATCGGCATATTCGAGATCGCCGCCGACCGGGATGCCGTAGGCAAGCCGGGAGACCTCGCAGGGATACGGCTCTAAAATGCGGGCGATATACGACGCCGTGGTATCTCCGCAGGGCGTCGGGCTCGTGGCAACGATGACCTCGCGGACGTCTCCCTGCCCGACGCGGGCGATCAGCTCCTTGATGGTCAGGTCGTCTGGGGTGACGTGATCCAGCGGCGAGAGAACGCCGCCGAGAACGTGATATACGCCCTTGAAACCGCGCACGCGCTCCATCGTCATCACGTCCTTCGGGTTCTCCACCACGCAGATCTGCGCGCGGTCGCGCTGATCGTCCGAGCAGATGGCGCAGGACGAGGGAGACGAGGACAGCCCGAAACAGATCGGGCAGCGGTAAACGTCCCGCTTCGCGCCGAGAATGGCGTCCGAAAAGCGCGCCGCGTCCTCATCCGAGAGATTCAGCGTTGCGAAAGCGTATCGGATCGCCGTTTTTCTGCCGACGCCGGGAAGCTTGCGGTATTCCTCGACCAGCCGCTCGATCGGAGCGATGAACTCCGCCATATCAGAACATCCCCGGCATTCCGCCGAGATTCATATTGCCGGTGATCTTCTGCATTTCCTCGGCGCTCGTGGCGTCTACCTTCTTGATCGCTTCGTTGACCGCCGCGGTCACGAGGTCCTCAAGCGTTTCGATATCGTCGGGATCGACCACTTCGGGCGCAATTTTGACCGAGAGGATCTCGCGCTTGCCGTTGATCTTCACGTTGACGACGCCGCCGCCTGCGGCGACTTCGTATTCGCGCTCTTCGAGCTCCGCCTGTTTGGCCGCCATATCCTCCTGCATTTTCTGCGCCTGCTTCAGCATGGCCTGCATATTGGACGGTCCGCCGCCCATTCCCTGAGGGATTCTGACTTTCATGGGATATCTCCTTTATTTT
>CADBPA010000236.1 GCA_902796505.1 uncultured Ruminococcus sp. | reverse complement strand
TTTGCCGCGTCCTTGGCGGCGACCGAAATCGTCACGTAGTCGTAGACGACGCCGTCCAGCGTTCTCTGCAGAAGCGGAAGCTCCACGTCGCCGCAGAGGACCTTCGTCACCTTCTTCTCACCCTGCGGGAAGAAGACGTTGGTGCGCAGTTCGGTCGTGAGCGTGATGTTCTGCTTCACGCCGGAGAGCCGGACGACCGCTTCGAGCTTCGGGATCACAAGGCTGCTGATCTCCTGCTTTTCGGCGTCGAAGTCCTTGCCGCAGACCGAGCAATGGTAGTGGCCGAGCGCGCCTTCGCTTTCGTAGGTCGCAGGGATCTCTTCGATCCATGCGCCGTAGGTGTGCCCGAGGGCGGGGATGGTAACCGTTTTTCTCGAAAGTTCTTCGCCGCAAACCGAGCAATAGACGACAAGGTCATAGCTGCCTTCCGTCGTACAGGTCGCTTCCTTGCGATTTTCTTCCACCGATCCGGAGGGTGTATGAACGATCTCAAGCGTGTAGCGATACGGAGTTTCCGCGCTTGCGCCAACCAGCCGGACCGGTTCTCCCTCCGCAGCGTCAAACGTCTGGTCTTTCAGAATCGCGTAGGAGATCCACTCGGTGTAACGTCGGCTTCCGTCGGCGGCAAAGACGACACTGTCTACGCCGAAATCGTTCGGTTCATTCACAACGGCAAGAGAGACCAGGCTGTTGAAACTGTCAGACACCGTGAAGCTGCCGCCTATGATCGTAACGCGGATATTGTTTTTGTTGGAGATATCGTTCAGATCGAAAATATTCAGAGCCTTGATCGGTTCGACCGAAACCAGGTCTATGCTGCAGTCGCGCAGCGTGATATAGCCGTTACAGCCGATCGTACCGTTGTCATAACAATCCACGATCAAACCGTGCCACGTCTGGTGGTCTTCCGCCAGCCCGAACGTAACCCGCTCGAAATCAAAATAGAAATTTTTGCGCGACGTATAGTCCTCGGAGGACACGTTGTTGAATGCAACCACCGGTCCGTGAGACATGAGGATTCTGCCGTTTTTGATGACGAAACGCGAATCGTGAACCAAACCGTTTGTCGCTTTTCCGAGCGCGTTGAAGATCTGCCCTTCGCCGCTCGTCAGCGTATGACCTCCGAGATCGAGAACAAACTTTCCTCCGACGAAAGCGAAGCTGACTCCGGTAATTTTATTGGTGGAGGCGTCGGCTCTTAACAAAATCTCTACCTGTTTTTCCGCGGACGCCGGTCCCTGGATCAGAAGGACCGCAGCAGCTGCTGCCTGATCCCATATTTCGTAGGCGCCGGCAAAATTACCGTCGCGGAAGAGAACAAACGGATATTCCTCTCCGACGGCGTAAGCGGAAGGAAGCACACCGTATTCGGTCGTGACCGCATTCGCGTCAACCGCCTCGACTTCAAAGACAACCGACGCCGCAGGCATCGTAAAGGTGAAACTTCCGTCGCTTTTCAATGAGATTGGGACGCTTTCGGCGATTCCTTCCCGATAACGGACCGAAAGGATCGTACAACCGGCGTTCGGCGTGATCACGACGGTGACCTCTTCGCCTTCCGCTTTCTCTCCTCCGCCCCGGATCGTCACGTTTTCTCCCCGGAGAGTCACGCCGTATTTTCCTTCTGCGGAAATGACCGTCAGCACGAATTGTTCGCCGAGATATTTCTGACCGTTCGCCGTATAATGCCATCCGTCAGACTGTTCGAGTCCTGTGGTATCCACAACAAATACGTTATGAAGCGAGTCTGCGGCGCTCGCCTGGGCGGCGGTCACAACGCTCAGATAAGCAGGCTGTGTATAAACAAATTCTCCGTCGGAATTCTTTTCCTGGTTTCTCGTGATCCTGCCCATCACAAACGGAAGATCCGAAAGATCGGCGTCGGCGATTTCGCCGAGGTCGCGTCTCATATCGAGGATGAGCGTTTCCAGCAGTTCACGATAGGAAGAGGCGTAGAGTTCGGTTCCCGTTTCCGCTTCTCCCTGCATCCAAAAGACGCCTTTGACGACCGGCGTATATCCCTCTGCGGTCAGCAGATCAAGTCCGTCTTTGACCGTCTGCAGGAACGTCAGATAAAGGGCTCCGGTTTGATTGCCGTCGGTGGAAATCTGATGAGCAGCGATATAGGAAGGAGAGGTCCAGGTTCCGTACTCCTTTGAGATTTCGTGTCCGGTATTGGGGTACAGATATGCCGAACCGACACCTACCTTGATGACAGCACTCATGCCGTCCGCGGCAGCGGCGACGGAAGCGATACCGATCTCCGCGCCCGAAGCGCCGGAATCTTTGCCCTGTCCGAGTTTTACAGGTACAAAGCCGTCGAGAACTACGTTTTTATATCCGATGCCGTAATAGAGAACCCGGTCAAAGCCGGTCTTATATCTCGGATCGGTCAACAGCTCGCCCTGAGGATTTGAACCGTAACCCGCCGCGTTGGATTGACCTGCAATCAGCCAGACGTCAATCGCCCCTTTGGAACCGGGAAGAACAATCGGAGCGATCGTCTTCGTCTGCCGGGACAGTTCTTCGTGGCAAACCGAGCAATACACGACAAGATCATAGCTGCCCTCTGTCGTTTCGGTGGCTTCTATGTAATTTTCTTCTACCGCCGTCGCCGGGGTGTGACCGGTCGCGGGGATCGGTCTGGTTTCGATGCGCGTCGGATCCGGAAGATATACGCGCGTCTCCTCGCCGGCTTCGGTGCAGGTCGGAGCTTTGGTCTGCTCCCATTCGCCGAAGTCCTCACGCTCGGTCAACGTATAGGTTGTTTTTCCGTCTGCGGTTCCGCCTTTCGCGTAATACAGCACAGTTCCCTCTTCGTTCGCATAGGTGTCAAGCGGCGCAGACGCGCTTTCGGGAAGGATCAGCGAGAAATATCCGCCGTCCGCATCTTTCTCAAAGCGCATACTGTCCGGCGCGTCCGGATCATCGGCTCCGCCGAGACTAGCGAAGGTGAATCCGGTCGCTTTGGCGGCGAGAGATCCGCCGCGGAAAACGATCGTCGCGATATTGTTGTTGCTATCCGCCGCGACGTTCAGGAAGGTCACCGCCTTGGAAGGCGCATTGGTCAGAAAATCAAACCGGCAATCGGTGAACGTCAGGTCGGCATACGAAATCTGCCCGACGCCGGATCCGCTGCCGCCGAAATTGGTGATGAGGGCGGTGGCGGTCGCACCGGAGGCGTATGCGACGTTCACGCGATCAAAATTCAGCGTATAGCGATAGCCGTATCCGTTCGCCGTTCCGGTGGAAAGCGCGAGAAACTGCGCGGATCCCGCGAGGAGGACGCTTCCGTTTCGGACTTCAAAGACGGAGTCGTTCTTGGATTTTTTGTTAGCGGTGATAAACACGCCGGCTTTGACCGTCAGCGTATGACCGCCGAGATCGTAGAGAAGATCGTTGACGGTGGAATAGTTGGAGAAAGAAGCGTTGACGACGGACACGTCCCGGCGGAGATAAACGACGACTTTGCCGGTGCGGTTTCTCGCTTTTTCCAGGAAACCCGTCGTCCAGGAAGTTTGAGTTGTCTCAACGTCCGACGCGCAAGCGGCGATCACCTGACCGTCAAGGAACATCAGCGCAGGGTAATCCTCCGCCGAAAGATAGGCGTCCGGGATCGTTCCGTAAGGCGTTTCCCGTTCGGGTTCTTCGGACGGTTCGGGATCGTCCGGCGTCACGACGCTTCCGGTCGGCGTAAGGCGATAAACGTAGAGCGCACCGTCGGCGGACGGCTCTCCGAAGGAAAGAAGCGTCACACCGTCTTCGGCAAGATAGCTGCCGGTGACCGCCGTCTGCCCGGCGAGGACGAGTTTCGGATATTCCTCCTCCGCGCCTTTGCCGAAGAGAACCGTGTCTCCCTGCTCGTTCACCGTATAGAACGTGACGGAGGACGCGTCTGCCGCGCGGATTTCGCCGCCGCGCCACGTCAGGGTGACGTGATTGTTGTTGTTGACGTCCTGAAGGGCCGCGAGCGTGATCGCATTGCCGGATGCCGTGAGATCAAACGTACATTCGTCGAAAAGAAGATTCACGTTGCCGGTGCGTGAAGAGTTGCCGTTGTAGCAGGAAACAACGGAAGCCTTACTTGCCGCCCCGTAAACAAAATTCACGTGACTGAATTCGGCGTTTATCGTCTGTTTGTCAACAGTTGTTTGCAAAATGAGCGGATTTCCGCTGCCGCTGATCGCGAGCGTTCCGTTTTTCGTGCGGAAGGTCGGGCAGTAGGACACATCCCCGGCGTTGTTGTAGTAGCGGAGCAGGGGAACGTTGCCGAGCGTAAACGTGTGGCCACCGAGATCGAGTTCCGCCGTTCCGGGGATCTTTCCCATTTCGTTGGTCGCCTGAGACATAGACGTACCGTCATAGTCCTCGGTCAGGAGGATAGTGAAGGTCTTATCCTTGCGGACGGTGGCGGAACCGTAATTATACAGTGTGCGAACGCAAAGCGCGGCGTCCGTCCAGCTGTCGTAGCTTCCCACGTAGACGTTCTCGGTTTCGGAAAGGCCGTCGTCGTCCTGAAACACGTGGAAGGGATGCGCGAGCGCTTCCTTCGGCATATATCCGTAGTCGGTTTCCACCCAGCCGTCCTCATACGCGAGTTGGATGGCGTACTGATTTCTCTGTTTGAGATACGCGGGCTTTTCCTCCGCTTCGCGGACGGTGGAGATATACTCGACGTGCGCGACGTTGCCGTCCGCCGAGAAATACAGCATCGTGACGAGACCGCAGGGCTCGACCGTCTGGTCGATGGTCTGACCGTTGGTCAGAATACAGGTGACGGTGTTTCCGTTTTCCCCCCGCATCTGCGTGCAGATCACGTCGTCCACATCCACGTGACCGCAGAGGATCATTTCAAGATTTTCGTATTTGCGCAGTCTTTCCCACATCGTTCGCGGGAAAACGTCGCCGCCGGTCACGATCTGTCCCCAGCTTGCGCTTCCGATCTGCTTATACGGGAAAGTGGAATCCTTGTCGTCCTGGATCGCGCCGTCTCTGCCGAGAAATTCGTGCAGCGTGACGATGACCTTGCAGTCGGGATTCTCCCCGATCAGTCGGCAGGCGTTGTCGAGCGAAACCTCGGTCGGCTGATAATCGAGCGCGAAAATCAGATATTTCCGGCCTCCCGCCGTGATACGGCGCCAGGTGGATTCCACCTTGAAAATACCTTTCTCCTCGTCGAGATAATCGCCGAGGAAGCCGCCGTCGCCCGTCTCGGCGAGCGACTCGATCATCGCGTAGTAGGCGTTCCCGTATCCGAACGCGCCGTTCATACCGTCTGAAATATCATGGTTTCCGCGGACGAGCGAATAAGGCATCCTTGCTTCATCCAGCAGGGCGATCGCCTCTTTTGCGTGCGGCCACTCGGCGGCGTAGCGCTCCTGGGAGGTGTTGAAGGACTGGGTGATATCGCCGAGCCCCATCACAAATTGAATGTTCAGGCTCTCCCGATGGTTGAGGATCCAGCGATACAGCGTTTTCATATTGTCGGTTTCCTCACCGACGTCGCGGTAGTTCAGCTGCTGCGTATCTCCCACCACCGCGAAAGAATATACGTAATCGCAGTCGCTGTGATCGCAGTCGCCGCCGGGACAACGGACCAGTTGCTTGGCGGGCGCCTCTACCCAGTCGGTCTCCTGAACCGAACTGGCCGCCGACACGGCGATCGCCGTGATCAGGCAAGCGGTCAGAACAAGCGCGAGGAGCAGAAGAATTCTTGTCGTTTTTTTCATAAGAGTACTCCTTTATGTAAATAATAATATACATTCCAATCGTTTTTTCGGGCTTGACAAACCTTGAAGCGAATGTTATAATAAGAATAGAAAGGCAGGAGAATGTGCTATGGAGACCAGAATACAAAGCCAAAATTTCGGAGCCGAACGTGCCGTTCGTTTTCAGATGCTGAACAAATGTTACATCTATCCGCCTCATATCCATCAGTATGCCGAGCTTGTCATTCTGCTTGAGGAGAACCTCACGATCACGGTAGACGGAAAGACCGAGACGATCACTCCGGGGCAGGCGGCGTTTCTTTTCCCATTCCAGGTCCATCGCTATTTTTCCCACGCGATCAACCGGCTCGCCATCTTCGTTTTTTCGCCCTCGATGCTCCCAGACTTCTTCCACCGGACAGCGGGCAAGGTCGGCGAAGGATCGGTATTTACCCCGTCGCAGACCACCCTATCCGTATTCCGGGAAAAGATCTTTGACCGGGAGGACTTCGATCTTTTCGACATCAAAGGCGCGCTGTATCTTGCTCTCGGAGATTTTCTCGCCGGGGCGGAGCTCCGGGAAAGCGACGTGGATACCAGCCTCTCCTCCTCGGTCGTCAATTATGTGAACGACCACGTGACGGATGAGATTTCCCTGCGCACAATGGCGCGTGAGCTCGGATACAATCCGAACTATCTTTCCGGCAGGATCCACGAGATCTTCGGCTTCCACCTGCCGACGCTGATCGCCTCCATCCGGGCGGATAAAGCGAAATATCTTCTTCTGGAAACCGACAAGACCGGTCTGGAGATCTGCTATGAATGCGGATTCGGCAGCGAGCGGAGTTTTCACCGTCAGTTCAAGGCCATCACGGGAAGCACGCCGAAAGAATACCGCGCCCATACGGCGCACGGCGCGATCAACCACGGCGTGATAAAATATTTTTGATTTTCTTATGGACGGCCAATTCTATTTTAACATCTTTCCTTCGCCTTTGCTCGTCAGAATCTTAATAAAAAACAGACAAAAATTCAGTTTTTTGGCGAAAAACCCCTGCTTTTTACAGGCAAAAAAAGAACTCCGTTAAAACGGAGTTCTTTTTTTGCTTTCCATGGTACGGATTTTCGGACGATCGGCCGCAAGATCGCGGTAGCCGATACGCTGCCGATCGCCCGATCACGGCGAAGCGCCGCGATTCCTTATTCGCCGTAGATGTACTTATGTGCGGCAAACCGTCGCGGAGGCTTATTCGCCGCAGATGTACTTACGGGCGGCGGAGCGCCACGATACCTTATTCGCCGTAGATGTAGTTGTGTGCGGCGACGGAGTAGTCGTACAGCGCGTCAACGAGCGCGGCGACGGTTTCGTTCTCCGAGATCGCTTCGGCGTACGCCGAGAGGTTATAGCTTCCGGCTTCGACGAAGGCGCCATTCGCGTTCGTATAGGAGAAGGAGATCGTCTCGGTCAGGTCGGAGAGGCGGATCTCGTCAAGCGCGAGGCTCTCCTGCTTTGCGACGTCCTTCTGGTAG
>CADBPA010000235.1 GCA_902796505.1 uncultured Ruminococcus sp. | reverse complement strand
ATTCCTGCGCCTTCTTAACTTCGCCTGCCGAAAAAATTTCTCGCCGCTTTGCGCACTTCGCCTCTCCGTTGCTTCCTCTTTTTCTGCTCGATCGCCGCTTTGCTTCGTCGTTTTGGGAAAGCCACCCCTTATACCGTAGGGGCGCTGCTTTAGCCGCACCCGAAAAGGTTGGGCAACCGAAAAACATTTGGCTTTGCAATGCAATGATATAAAATCGAACGAAACGATCTCCTGACTTTGGCGGGCGCGGCCGTTTGCTTGCAAACGCTAGCCCCATACGGTTGAAAGAAAGCTCCCATATGAGGCAAGGCTAAGCGATCTTCCGGCTTGACACCTCATCCGTCACACGGGGCGAACACCGTGTGCCACCTTCCCCCAACGGGGAAGGCAAACTGAAACTTACCCCCGGTAACTCTATATCGCCAAAGTGCGAAGCGCACCTTTGCTCAAAGTTCAATACCACACTTCGGAACGCACTATGTCATGCCTTCCCCGCTTGGGGGAAGGTGGCGCGGGCGATACGGATGCCCGTGACGGATGAGGTGTTCCGTCGGAATATCGCCTTTCGCATGGTAGATTGTAATAAAGAATTTTGCGAAAATTTGATTTTGCTCCGCGTTTAAAAGTATGGTGTAGTGCTTTCCGCGCCTGACACCTCATCCACCGCAAGCGGTCCCCCTTCCCCCAAGCGGGGAAGGCATGACATAGTGCGTTCCGAAGTGCTGTTCTGATCTTTTGCTTCTTTTTCATCCCCAAAAGTTTCCGACCGCAAGGGAGGTGAGAAGCAAGGGAAGCCTTGATTTTGCGACGCTTTTTCCGCCGGATCTCGTTGCAAAGGCTCGAAATACGCAAAGTATTCCTTCGCCTTTTTCACTTCGACCGACAAAAAAATCGCCGTCGGGTGCGTTTGACCGAGTTTTGATCCAACCGGAAAAAGTTCCGTCGGGGTGCGTGCGGCGATGCCTTTCGGAAATCAAGGGGGGCGAGAAGCGAAGGCGATCGTGATTTGGCAAGCGATTTTTTCGCCGGGCAATCGAAAAAGCGCAAAGACAGAAAAGAGCAAGCCGGGAGATCGCTTTGCTTTGTCTTATACGTAAGTTTTCTTTCAGACTGTATGGGGCTAGCATTTGCAAGCAAATGGCCGCGCCCGCCAAAGTCAGGAAATCGTTTCGTTCGATTCTATATCATTGCATTGCAAAGCCAAATGTTTTTCGGTTGCCCTACTTTTTCGGGCGCGGCTAAAGCAGCGCCCCTACGGTATAAGGGGAGGCTTTCACAAAACGACGAAGCA
Organism: uncultured Ruminococcus sp.; assembly: GCA_902796505.1. GTDB lineage: Bacteria > Bacillota > Clostridia > Oscillospirales > CAG-272 > UBA1740. The sequence continues at coordinate 6,565 of CADBPA010000235.1, read as the reverse complement.
AAGCGGCAATCGGGCAGAAAAAAGAGGAAGCAACGAAGAGTCGAAGTGCGCAAAGCGGCGAGAGATTTTTTCGGCAGGCGAAGTGAACAAGGCTCAGGAATACCTTGTTGTATGTACGGGGTGTGATTACAATGCCACCCAAAGCCGCTTCCCGACCGCAAGGGAGGCGAGAAGCGAGGGCGATCGTGATTTGGCGAGCGATTTTTTCGCTGCGCAAAACCAAGAAAGCGAAGGAATACTTTGTGTATTTCGAGCTTTCGCGGTGAAGCGAAACGGAAAAAGCGCCGTCAAAGTGCGGTCGACCGAGCTTTGAGCTTCCCGCTATTTCAAGCCTTCGCAACGAGATCTGACGGAAAAAGGTCCGTCGGGGTGCGTGCGGCGATCTCTTCGGTGATTCCGACGAAAGGAAAAATCGCCGTCAAAGTGCGGTCGACCGAGCTTTGAGCCAACCAAAACTAGAACATGGAGAACTGATTGGTCTCCGACAATCCGTCGAGGACGTGGTTCTGCCGCAGGATCTCAATGGTGGCTTTCGAGATGCCGGTATGCTCCTTCAGATCCTCGACCGAATAGATCTCATAGCGGTCGCGCGCTTCGATGATCTTCTGCGCCGCCGTTTCGCCGAGTCCGGGGAGCGAGGAAAAGGGCATCCGGATCCTGCCGTTTTCGGGAAGGAAGGCGGTGGCGTCCGACTTCTGCAGGTCGACGTTCAGGAAGGTGATCCCGCGCGCGAGCGCCTCGCGGACAAGCTGCATCGTCGAGGCAAGTTCGTTGTCCTTGGCGGACGCCTCGGTTCCCTTCTCTTCGACCTCGCGGATCGCCGCCGAAACGCCGGGGATGCCTTTTGCGACGATCTCGGCGTTGAAGCCGCCGGGTGCGACCGAGAGGAAGGCGGCGTAAAACTCCATCGGGTAGTAGATCTTGTACCAGCAGAGGCGGATCGCCGACATGACGTACGCCGCGGCGTGCGCCTTCGGGAACATATATTTGATCTTTTTACAGGAGGCGATGTACCATTCCGGCACGCCGTGGGCGAGCATATCCGCTTCGTAATCCGGGGCGACGCCCTTGCCCTTTCGCACCTTCTCCATGATGCCGAAGGCGGTCGAGGGTTCGAGGCCGTGGCGGAGCAGGTAGAGCATGATACTGTCTCGCGTGCCGACGACCTCCGAGATCGTGCAGGTGCCGTCCTTGATGAGGTCCTGCGCGTTGCCGAGCCAGACGGCGGTGCCGTGCGTCAGCCCGGAGACCTGAAGCAGGTCGGCGAAGTTCTTCGGCTTCGCCTCGATCAGCACCTGCTGAACGAACCGCGTTCCCATCTCCGGCACGCCGAAGGTACCGATCTTACAGCCGCCGATGTCCTCCGGACCGATGCCGAGCGGCGCCGGCGTTTCAAACAGCTCGTAGATCGAGCGGTCGTTCATCTTCACGTCCAGCACCGAGGTGTTCGTGTACTTTTCGAGCATCTTGTACTTGGTCGGCATATCGTGGCCGAGCTCGTCGAGCTTCAGGATGGTATCGTGCAGATAGGTAAACTGGAAGTGGGTGGTGATGATGTCCGAATTCGGATCGTCCGCCGGGTGCTGGATCGGCGAGAAATCGTAAATATCGAATTCGCGCGGTACGACGATGATGCCGCCGGGGTGCTGGCTCGTCGTGCGCTTGATGCCCATCAGACGGCTCGACATATAGCCGATCTCCGCCTTCGGGATCGTGACTTCGTGTTCGTCGAGATATTTGCTGACGTAGCCCCACGCCGTCTTGTCGGCAAGCGTGCCGATCGTTCCGGCGCGGAAGACGTGTCCTTCGCCGAACAGCTCTTCGGTGTATTTATGGACTTTGCCCTGCACGTCACCGGAGAAGTTCAGGTCGATGTCCGGGGACTTGTCCCCCTTGAAGCCGAGGAAGGTCTCGAAGGGGATATCGTGACCGTCCATGATCATCGGCGTGCCGCATTCGGGGCAGTCCTTGTCCGGCAGATCGAAGCCCGATCCGACCTCGCCGTTCAGGAAGAATTCCGAGTGGCGGCACTTCGGGCAGCGGTAGTGCGGCGGCAGGGGGTTGACCTCCGAGATGCCCGACATCGTGGCAACGAAGGACGAGCCGACCGATCCCCGCGAGCCGACCTGATAGCCGAGGCTCTCGGAGTAGGCGACGAGCTTGACGGCGATCATATACAGCACCGCAAAGCCGTGTCCGATGATCGAATCCAGCTCGCGTTTCAGCCGCGCTTCGACGACCTCCGGGAGCGGATCTCCGTACCATTCGTGCGCTCTTTGCCAACAAGAGTTTACAAGTTCCTCTTTTGCGCCCGGCAGATCCGGCTCATAACGCCCTTCGGGGATGGGGCGGAAGCGTTCGCAAAGATCGGCAATTTTGTTCGGGTTTTCGATGACGACGCGCCGCGCGCGCTCCTCGCCGAGATAGGAAAATTCGGCGAGCATCTCCTCGGTCGTGCGCAGGTAGATGGGCGTCGGACGGTCGGCGTCCTTGAATTTCTGCCCGGCTAAAATGACGCGGCGGAAGATCTCGTCTTCCGGATTCAGAAAGTGCGCGTCACAGGTCGCGCAGACCGGCTTGCCGAGCCGCTCGCCGAGCTCGCAGATCTCAAGATTGATCTCTTTGAGCCGCTCCTCGCCGGGGACGGTCCCCTCGTCGATGAGGAAGCGGTTGTTGCAGAGCGGCTGGATCTCAAGGTAGTCGTAGAAGGAGGCGATCTCCTCGATATCCTGCCGGCTTCTGCCTTCGAGGATCGCGCGGTAGAGTTCGCCCGCCTCGCACGCCGAGCCGATGATCAGCCCGTCGCGGTACTGCTCGATGACCGATTTCGGCATCCGGGGGAAGCGGTGGAAATACTGCAGATAGCTGAAGGAGATCAGCTTGTAGAGGTTCTTGAGTCCCGCCTTGTTTTTGGCGAAAATGATCATATGGTGCGGCCGGATCTTCAAAGGATCCGAGCGCTCGCTCATCGCGTCCATCATTCTGCCGAAATCGCCGATGCCCTCGGCGCGCAGGCGGGAGAGCATCACGAAGAAGACGCGCGCGAGCATTTCGGCGTCGTCCGAGGCTCTGTGGTGATGGAAGTCGCCGAGGTGATAATGCTCGGCGATCACGTCGAGTTTGTGCCGCTTGAGTTCGGGGTTGACGTATTTCGAGAGGCCGACCGTGTCGAGATAGGGGTTATGGAAGTCGTATCCCCAGCGCTCGGAGGCGACGCGGATGAAGCCGACGTCGAAGTTCGCGTTGTGCGCGATCAGCATCCGTCCGCCGGCAAAATCGAGGAACGCCTTGACGGCGGTCTTCTCGTCCGGCGCGCCGGCGACCATCTCATCGGTGATCGAGGTCAGTTCAGTGATCTTTTCGGGGATCGGCTCGCCGGGATCGACGAAGGTGTCCATCACGTCGAGGATCTCGCCGTTTTTGATCTTCACCGCGCCGATCTCGATGATCTTGCAGGTGGTGTTCGAGAGACCGGTCGTCTCGATATCGAAGACGATCATCTCCTCGTCGAACGCCGGAAATCCGCTGCCGAAAATACAGCGCGCCGTGTCGTTGACGAAATACGCCTCGGTGCCGTAAAGGATCTTCAGATCGGTGACCGGTCTGCCTTTTTCCCTGTCCTTTTTCTGCGCCGCTTCGAGCGCAAGCATCACTTCGGGGAACGCCTGCACGTTGCCGTGATCGGTCACCGCGATGGCTTTATGCCCCCAGCGGATCGCCGTTTCGACGACCTCCGCCGGCGTGATGATCGCGTCCATCTGCGACATATTGGTGTGCAGATGCAGTTCGACGCGCTTTTCGGGCGCGCGGTCGGTGCGATCCTCGCGGCGGATCTTCTTGATCCCAAGCAGATCGAGATAGGGTTCGTTGTCGAATTTATCCCGGCGAAGCCTGCCGAGGACGGCGAGGTCCATGCCCTTTTTGAGTCCGCCGATCCATTCGGTCTCTTCCGGCTGGAAAATCTTGCGCACGTACGCCGCCGCGCCGACGTCGCTGATGCCGAAGGTCAGGCTCACGCGCTCGCCGTTTTTGATATCCTTCGTCTGCACGTCAAAGACGGTGCCGAGAAAGACCGTCGGTCGTCCTCCCGCCTTTTCGAGGTCGGCAAGCGGCATGGGCGAGACGATCTCGAAATCCTCCTCGCCGTAGAGCGGCGTCGCCCCGTCGGTGCGGTAGAAATACGAGCCGCGGCGGAAGGAGGTCGGCGAGAGATCCTCGGCGACGCCGGTGGTCTCCATGATGCCGCTTTTGCGCGAAAACGCCGCGCGCGGATCTTCCGCGGCCGCCGCCTGCTGTTCCTCTCTTTTCTGCCGGATCTGTTCGGCGGCGGCGCGCTCGCCTGCGGCGATCGCCTCGGCAAGGCGTTTTTCTCCCTGCGCGTGGATCTGCTCGGCGAAGTCGTCCGCCTGCCCGTTCTCGCTGATGACCACCCGGCGGACGAGTCCGTAGCGGCTTTGGAGAATGTTCGAGAGAAGCGCCTCGGTGCCGGCGTCGCGCACGAAGCGGACGCCGTTTTCCCGGAAGGGGATCAGGACGGTGACCGTCTCGCCGTCGTCCTTGAATTCGGCGCGCGAAAAGAAGCCGCTCGTCACCGCGCCGCAGAGCGTCGCCTCAGTCACGATCTCGTGAAAATAGGAAATATCAAAGATTTCGGGCGGAAAATGGGGGATAATGCGGAAACTTTCGAGTTCGTAGAGCGCCGCGCATTCGTCCGAGATCTCATAGAGAAGCTCCGGATCCTCGTGGCGCGAAAAGCGCAGATCGACCTCGACGCGCAGGATGCGCTCTCCGTCCTCGGTGCGCTTGATGCGGAAATCCTTTTTGGTGCAGACGGCGCGCTCGAGCAGCGCGCGCTTCGCCCCATCCGGCGAGAAGCGTTTGAAAATATCGAAAAAGGAGATCTCAAGATCGGCGTCAGCCACGGCAAAGTCCTCCTTTTCCTTCGTTTCTTTCGTCCCGGATCGCCCGAAGCTCGCAGAGCAGTGCCGGGAGCAGTTCCTCCTCCGGCATCTTGCGGACGATCCTTCCTTTTTTGAAGAGCAGCCCTTCCCCGTCGCCGCCGGCGATGCCGATATCGGCTTCTCTGGCCTCGCCCGGTCCGTTCACCGCACAGCCCATGAGCGCGACGGTGAGGGGGAGACGGTCGAGTCCTTCGGCGCGCACGGCGTCCTCAAAGGCTCGGACGAGGGGAATCAGCGCGACGCGCGTTCTGCCGCAGGTCGGGCAGGCGATGAGATTCATACCGGGATCGTCCAGCAGTCCGAGCGGCGCAAGGATCGCGCGTGCGGCGCGCACCTCCTCGACCGGATCGTCGGTCAGCGAGACGCGGATCGTATCGCCGATTCCTTCGGCAAGCAGCGTTCCGATGCCGAGGCTGCTCTTGACGAGCGCGCTCTCGTGCGCGCCGGCTTCGGTCACGCCGAGGTGGAGCGGATAGACGGTCTTTTCGGCGAGAATGCGGTTGGCGGCGATCATCGTCCGAACGTCCGACGACTTGACCGAAAGGACGATCGACGAAAAGCCGCAGTCCTCGAGCAGCGCGGCGTGCCGCAGCGCCGATTCGGCAAGCGCCCCGGCGGTCGGTCCGTGAAAGGCTTCGAGCAGGTCCTTTTCGAGCGAGCCGGAGTTGACGCCGATCCGGATCGGGATCCCGCGCTCGGCGCAGGCGTCCGCCACGGCGCGCACCTTTTCTTTTCCGCCGATGTTGCCGGGGTTGATGCGGATCTTGTCCGCCCCCGCCGCGATCGCGGCCAGCGCGATCTTATAGTCAAAATGAATATCGGCGACCAGCGGAATGCGAACGCCTTCGCGTTTGAGAACGCCGAAAATGCCCGCCGCCTCCGGATCGGGGACGGCGAGCCTGACGATATCGCATCCGGCGTCCTGCAAAGCAAGCACCTGCCGCACCGTCGCCCGGACGTCGGAGGACGGCGTATTGGTCATCGATTGGATCGCGATCTTCGCGTCCGCGCCGATCATCCGATCTCCGACCGTCACCGGCGTCGTCATTCTGCGTTCAAATTCCTGCATGGTTGTTCCTTTTTACGTTTTAAGATGGGGGAGCCGGCGCTTCGCTGCCCGGAGGGAGGCTTGGCGTCGTGCGTTCCGAGGTGTAGTACTGAATTTGAGCAAAGGCGCATTTCGCACCTCGGCGATATAGAGTTACCGGGAGTAGGTTTCAGTATGCCTTCCCCGATGGGGGAAGGTGGCACACGGTGTCCGCCCCGTGTGACGGATGAGGTGTCAAGCGCGGAAAGCACTACACCATATTTTTAAACCCGGAGCAAAATCATAGAAACATTTGATTAAATCGCTACCGCGACCGCGCGAAGGGCGATATTCCCGGCGAAACACCTCATCCACCGCAAGCGGTCCCCCTTCCCCCATCGGGGAAGGCATGACATAGTGCGTTCCGAAGGAATGTGCTGAACTTCAAGTGAAAGCACGATTCGCGCTTTGGCACAACAGAGTCACCGGCAGCGAGTTATCGTCTGTAGGGGCGCTGCTTCAGCCGCGCCCGCTGAAGTCGGGCAAGCACTTTGTCCGATTTTATATCACTTGTGTT
>CADBPA010000234.1 GCA_902796505.1 uncultured Ruminococcus sp. | reverse complement strand
TAGTAATAACGCCACTTGTCGTAGTCGTCTCTGCTGATCTCTCCGGCATGGTACTTCTCCGCAACAGCGGCCCAGGCACAAACCAGCAGGGCGGCGCCGATCTCTTTCGTCAACCGTTCGGAAAAGAACCGTCGAGGATCGCTTCGGCGACCGTTTTCGCCAGAGCGAAATAACGGAGGCGGAAGTCCTTTTCGCTGCTGCCGAGAATCCGCCTGCTCCAGCTGCCGACCAGAGAATCGGCGGCATAGACAAATTGGTACAGCTGCGCGCCGATCGCATCGCAGACGGCCTCCAGCGCGCTGCATTCCATATCCACGCAGATACAGCCCGCGGCGATCCGCTTTGCCGTATTGTTTTCCGTTTCGCGGTAGAAAGCGTCGGTCGTCCAGATCTTTCCCTGCACGTATGGGATCCCCGATCGGGCGAAAAAGGCGGCGAGGCGGGACGAGTTGCGGACGGCGATCTCCTCGGACGGCTGAAGATAATGATAGCTCGTTCCTTCGTCGCGCACGGCGGCGGACGGAAGGATGACGTTGCCCGGAGGAATCTCGGTCAGCGCGCCGCAGGAGCCGAAAACGATGAAATGCTTACAGCCGAAAAGCGTGTGAAGCTCCTCGATCATCGCGGCGGCGACCGGCGCGCCGCAAAGAAGCAGGACGGCGCCGATCTTCGTTCCGGGAATACGGCAAATGGGATGAACGGCGCAGGCGGAATGCATTCTGATCCCGCAGGGCATCGTTTCGATCTCGCCGGTCTCGAGAAGAAGATCGAACAGTTGTTTGGAGAAAAAAAGAAGAAAGCAGTCCGCCGGGCAGTCCTTCGCGGCGGCAAACTCCTCCGGCTTTATCGTTTGCTTCGGGGTAACGATCGGAGGGGAGATCGGATCAAAGCTGTTCGTGATCATAAGGCGCTCCTTATCGGGCGGTTTTTCGATATTATAGCACGATCGGGAGTATTTTGCAAGTTTTTTTCGGAAGTACGCACAAAAATTTACAAAAAACGATTGCACAGAAGAAAAAACGTGCTATAATGGGAGAAAGAATATCTTCATAGAAGGAGAAACGACGTGATTTCGGAGCAATGGGATCTTGGGCAGATATGCCGCTATCTGGATTTTCCCGAGGAGGCGATCCGCGCGCTTTCCGCCGCGGAGCGGGAGATCGCAAAAAACCGGGAGGCGCAGATCCGGCTGGACCGGGCGACCGACGCGCTTTTTATCGAAGGCAGCCGGGAATTTGAGCGCGAGGGCGAGGAGACGGCGAAGATCGCCGGGGTAGACCGGAAAAGCGCCGATATGCTCATGCTTCTGCGCGGTCTGCCGCGGCTTGCCGCAAATTATCGCGCGGCAGGGATCGACGAAAGTATCTTCCGCGACACGGCGCACGACCTGCTCTGGAAACTGCGCGAATGCCGCGCCTGTTTCGGCGTGTGGGGGACCTTTGTGACCGCATGGTTTCCCGGATTCTATCGCATGACGCGCTTCGCCGTCGGCAGACTGCAATACGAGCCGATCGGCTTTCCGCTTGACGAGTACGAAGGGCTTCGCCGGGGCGACGTCGTTTATAACTGCCATATTCCCTCCTCCGGGCCGCTGACCGAAGAGGCGGTGGAGGACTCGCTTCGGCGCGCGGCGAAATTTTACGGATGCGCTGACGGAATCTTCCCGGTGTTCTGCTCTTCCTGGTTGCTTTACCCGCCGATGGCGGAGGCGGTCTATCCCGAAGGATCGAATCTCGAAAAATTTTATCGCAGATTCACGATCCTGTCCGAAGAGAAGGACGAAAAATGCGGCGATTTCTGGCGGGTATTTCACCGTTTTTACTCGGAGGGGGCGCTGAAAGGGGCGGCGGAGGACACGGCGCTGCAAAGAAATCTGAAGAAATTTCTGTCGGACGGCGGTCACATGGGACACGGCAGAGGCGTGATCCTCTTTCGCGCGGAAGACGGAAGGACGGAAGAATAAACAATTTGCACGAATTTTTTTCCGAAATGCGCCGAAAAAACGGCGGTTTGCTTGTTGACATTTGCGAAAAGATACGCTATAATATTGTGTTGTACGAACGGGGGAACCCGTTGCGCGCGACCGCAGGATGATCCGACGAGGGATGATCTCTTTGCGGTCTTTTCGCTTTTATCCCCGGAATCAAAATGAAAAGAGGAGACAACTATGAGTACCAATGGAGCAGCCGAAAGAAGAGTCGGCACTACGTCACGCGGCATTCGCTGTCCGATCATCCGTGAGGGAGACGATCTTGCGAAGATCGTGACCGAAAGCGTTCTCGCGGCAGCCGAGAGCGAAGGTTTTTCCCTGCACGACCGCGACGTCATCTCGGTCACCGAATCGATCGTCGCGAGAAGCCAGGGCAACTACGTGACCACCGAGCAGATCGCAAAAGACGTCCGCGCAAAGTTCGGCGACAACACGATCGGCGTGATCTTCCCGATCCTTTCCCGCAACCGTTTTTCGATCTGCCTGCGCGGCATTGCCAAAGGCGCGAAAAAGATCGTTCTCATGCTCTCCTATCCTTCCGACGAGGTCGGTAACTCGCTGATCACCTACGACCAGCTCGACGAGGCCGGCGTCAACCCCTATTCGGATATTCTGACGCTCGCGCGCTACCGCGAACTGTTCGGCGAGGAAACAAAGCTCGAATTCACCGGCGTGGATTACGTGGATTATTATGAAAAACTCATCAAGGAATGCGGCGCCGAGGTCGAGATCATCTTCGCAAATCAGGCGAAGGCGATCCTGAACTACACCGACTGCGTTCTGACCTGCGATATTCACACTCGCGCGCGCACCAAGCGCCTGCTGAAAGCCGCCGGAGCGAAGATCGTTCTCGGTCTCGACGATATCATGACCGCGCCGATCGACGGCAGCGGATACAACGAAAAATACGGTCTGCTCGGCTCGAACAAATCGACCGACGACAAGATCAAGCTCTTCCCCCGCGACTGCAGGCCGCTCGTGCTCGACATTCAGGAGCGCATCCTGAAGGCGACCGGCAAACACGTGGAGGTAATGGTTTACGGCGACGGCGCGTTCAAGGATCCGAAGGGAAAGATCTGGGAACTTGCCGATCCGGTCGTCTCCCCCGCGTTTACCGACGGTCTTGTCGGAACGCCGAACGAGCTGAAACTGAAATATCTTGCCGACAACGATTTTGCAGATCTCTCCGGCGAGGCGCTGAAGAAGGCGATCTCCGACAGTATCCGCAAAAAGGACGGCAACCTCGTCGGCAACATGGCGTCGCAGGGTACGACGCCGAGACAGCTGACC
>CADBPA010000233.1 GCA_902796505.1 uncultured Ruminococcus sp. | reverse complement strand
TTCCGCGTTCGCATTTCAGCGGTCACGGCGGAGGACGGAGACGACGCAATTCTCATCCGGGGAGATAAAAAGAGCGTTGCGCGCGCATCCCGCGTGATGTCCTTTCTGATCCGTCGTCTGACCGACGGGGAAGGGATCGACCGGGGCGTCGTTGATTACGCGATCTCTCTTGCCGAAGAAGAGCCGGCGGACGGCGACGAGGAGATCGGGCTTTCCGGCGTGATCTGCGTTTCCGCTAAAGGCCGCCCGATCAAGCCGAAAACGCTGGCGCAAAAACAGTACGTGGACGAAATCGGAAAGAATCCCATCGTCCTCTGCGTCGGCCCTGCCGGAACAGGAAAGACCTTTCTCGCCGTTGCGATCGCGGTGGACGCGCTGCGTAAGAAGGCGGTGGACCGCATTGTCCTGACGCGCCCCGCCGTGGAGGCGGGAGAGAGGCTCGGATTTCCTCCGGGCGATCTGCAGAGCAAGATCGATCCGTATCTGCGCCCGCTTTACGACGCGCTGATCGAGATGCTCGGGATGGAGAATTTCCAGAAATACATTGAACGCGGAACGATCGAGATCGCGCCGCTCGCCTATATGCGCGGCAGAACGCTCGACGATTCCTTCATCATCCTCGATGAGGCGCAGAACACCACCCCGGAGCAGATGAAAATGTTCCTGACAAGGCTTGGATACCGCTCCAAAGCCGTCGTGACCGGAGACCTGTCGCAGACCGATCTGCCGATCGGGAAAAAGAGCGGCCTTGCCGTGGCGCAGGAGGTCCTCGCCGGAGTGGAGGGCGTCGGAACTTTCGCCTTCTGCGATCGGGACGTCGTCCGTCATCCGCTGGTACGCCGCATCGTCGCGGCTTACGAGGCATACGAAAAGGAAGAAGCCTGCAAGCGAAACGGGCAGAAAGAAAAGGAGGAGCAAAAATGAGGATACCGCTTCACGTCATCATCTCGGCAAAAGAGCCGTTTGAAGAGGATACCCCGGAACTTCGCCGTGTGATCCGCCGCGCGGTCTACGCTGCGCTGAAGCATGAGGGACATCCCTATCCCACCGAGGTTTCGGTCACCCTTTGCGGCCCGGAATACATCCACGAACTCAACAAAGAATATCGCGGCGTCGACCGCCCGACCGACGTGCTGTCTTTTCCGCTCTATGAGGACGGGCAGTTTGACGAGGTCGAATGCCGGGATCTTTGCGAACTCGGCGATATCGTTCTTTCTCTTCCGCGCGCCAAAGAGCAGGCGGCGGAACTTGGGCACGGATTTCTCCGGGAAGTCGCTTTTCTGACCGTGCATTCCACGCTTCATCTGCTCGGCTACGATCACGAGAGAAGCGAAGAAGAGGACGAGCTGCAATGTCGTCTGCAAAAAGAGATCGTCACCGCATTGAATCTTGAATAAAACAGGAAGTTTATTATGACAACAACAGCTTTTATTGCGATCGTCGGCCGGCCGAACGTCGGCAAATCCACTCTCCTCAACGCGATGATCGGCGAAAAGATCGCCATCGTCTCAAAGAAGCCGCAGACCACGCGCAACCGCATCACCGGTATTCTGACCGAGGGAGAGGCGCAGTACGTCTTTTTCGACACCCCCGGTTTACATAAACCGCGCACCAAACTCGGCAATTTTATGGTCAAAACCGTAAACGACACCATCCGCGGCGTGGACGCGGCGATCCTCGTCGTCGAAGCGAGGGAGGAAGTCGGCGACATCGAATCGCAGATCATCCGCAATCTGCGCGCCGAAAAGATCCCCGCCGTCCTGGTCATCAACAAGACCGATACCGTTCGTCCGGCGAATATCGCAAAGACCATTCAGAGTTACACCGAGGCGTACGATTTTGCCGCCGTGATCCCGACCTGCGCCAAAAGCGGCGAACAAGTCAGCGTCGTGATCGACGAATGCAAGGCTTTTCTGCATGAGAGCGAATGGTTCTTCCCGGACGATATTGCGACCGATCAGCCGGAGCGCCGTATGGCGGCGGAGATCATCCGCGAAAAACTGCTGCGGATGCTGGAGGACGAGATTCCGCACGGAACGGCGGTCACCATTGAGGAATGGAAAGAGAAAAACGGCGTCGTATCCATCCGCGCCGAGATCTACTGCGAACGCCAGACGCACAAAGGCATCATCATCGGCAAAAACGGCGCGATGATCAAAAAAATCGGCAGTTACGCGAGAGAGGATCTCGAAAATCTGCTCGATACAAAGGTCTTTCTCGATCTTTACGTCCGCGTCAAGGAGAACTGGCGCGACAGCGATTTTATGATCTCGGATCTCGGATACCGTAAAGAGGACGAGGAATGATCCAGAAGGAAGTGACCGGGCTGATCCTGCGCGCGACCAACGTGCGCGAAGCCGACCGCATCGTCACGATCTATACGGCGGAGGAGGGGATCGTCTCGGCGCTCGCGCCTCAGGCAAGATCCTACAAAAGCCGAAAAATGTCCTCCACGCAGCAGTTCTGCTACGGAAAATTCATTCTCGAACGCAGGGGCGAATATTACCGCATCCTCGACGCGGATCTGATAGAAAGTTTCTTCGGAATGCGGGATTCGCTCGAAGGACTCGCGCTTTCTTCCTATTTCTGCGAGGTGCTCGAGGACGTCGCGACGGCGGAGCCGGGGCGGGATCTGCTGCGCCTTGCGCTCAATTCGCTTTACGCGACGGCGGAAAAGCGCGCTCCGCGGTGGAAGATCAAGGCGGCGTTTGAGATCCGGCTTGCCGCGATCATCGGTTTTTTGCCGGATATCCTGTCCTGCTCCGAATGCGGAACGCGGAACGGCGATTTCCTCTTCCATATCATGGACGGTTTTTTGCAATGCGCGGCCTGCCGGCAGAAGCAGATCGACGAACGAAGAGAAGAACCGGACGAGGGACGGGCGCATATCGTCTGTCCGCTGTCTTCCGGCGCAAAGGACGCGCTGATCTACTGCATTTATTGCCCGGTGGAGAAACTTTACGCTTTCCGGCTTGCCCCGGAGGACGCGGCGCTGTTCGCGCGCGCGGCAGAGACCTATCTTCTGCATCATCTTGAGCGGAGTTTCACGACGCTCGAATTCTATAAATCCGTGGAAAGAGAACAACCCTGAATATGCTTTTTACCGATAAAACGCTTCAAACGCTGGAATATGATAAGATCCTTGCCCGGCTGGTCGAATGCGCTTCCACCGCCGGGGCAAAAGCGAAAGCCGCCTCTCTGACGCCGTCGGACGATTACGAAACCGTGCTGGCGCGGCAGAGGAGGACTGAGGATGCCAAACGCCTGATCTCGGCGAAGGGCTATCCTCCTTTTTCCGCGCCCGAAACGGTGGACGCGGCGGCGGAGCGCGCCTATAAAGGGGCGACGCTTTCTCCGAAGGAACTGCTCGACGCCGCCTCGCTTCTTTACAGCGCGCGAATCTGCCTCGATTATATCCATACGGACAAGCCGTTCGAGACCTCGCTCGACGAGATCTTTGAGCGCCTTCTGCCCAACCGGACGCTCGAAGAGAAGATCAAACGCGCCATTCTTTCGGAGGATATGATCGCCGATGAAGCCAGCCCGGAGCTTGCCGAGATCCGCCGCAAGATCCGCCGCACGAACGATAAGATCAAGGACACGCTGCAAAGCTACGTCAGCGGCGCGCGGCTGAAATATCTTCAGGAAAATATCGTTACCATGCGCGGCGGCCGTTACGTCGTGCCGGTGAAAGCCGAATACCGCAACGAGCTGAAAGGTCTCGTTCACGATACTTCCTCATCGGGTGCGACGCTCTTCGTCGAGCCGATCGCGGTCGTGGAAGCAAACAACGAGCTGAAAAGCCTTGCCGCAGCCGAAAAGAACGAGATCGAGCGGATCCTTGCGAGCCTTTCGGCAGAGGTTGCCGAACATTCCTCGGCGTTCACGCTCAATTACCGGAATATTACCGAACTGTCCTTTATTTTTGCCTGCGCGACGCTCGCGATCTCGATGAGAGCCGAAATGCCGGTCATCACCGAGCGGCGGGAGATCTCGCTCCACCGCGCCCGCCATCCGCTTCTGAACCGCGAGACGGTCGTCCCGATCGACGTATCGATCGGAAAAGATTTCGATACGCTCGTTATCACCGGTCCGAACACCGGCGGCAAGACGGTCACGCTCAAAACGCTCGGTTTGTTTGCCCTGATGGCGCAGTCCGGCCTGCAGATCCCCGCCGAGCCGGATTCCCGCGTCGGCGTGTTTTCCGAGATCCTTGCCGATATTGGAGACGAGCAGAGCATCGAGGCGTCGCTTTCCACCTTCTCGGCGCATATGGTCAACGTGGTGGATATTCTTTCGCATTGCGGAAAGCGTTCAATGGTCCTTTTCGACGAACTCGGATCGGGTACCGATCCGATCGAAGGCGCGGCGCTTGCCATCGCCATTCTGGAGCAGGTACAGAAGAGCGGAGCGACCGCCGCCGCGACCACCCATTACGCAGAACTGAAAGCCTATGCGCTGGATACGCCGCGCGTACAGAACGCCTCCTGTGAATTTGACGTCGAAACGCTTCGTCCGACCTACAAGCTGATCGTCGGTACGCCGGGAAGATCCAACGCGTTTGCCATCTCCGAAAAACTCGGCGTCCCCGCCGAAGTCATCGAACGGGCGGGAAAACTCATCGAACACGACAACAAGCGCTTTGAGGACGTCATCGACCGTCTCGACAGCAGCCGCGCCAAAATGGAGCGCGAGCGCGAAACGGCGGAGAGACTGCGGCGCGAGTATGAGATGTTCAAAGAGTCCGCCGAGCGGAAACTGAATGAAAAAATACAAAAAAGCGAAGAAGAAATCGCAAAACAGACGCAAAAAGCAAGGCAGATTCTTGAAAGCGCTCGTGCATCCAGCGAGTTTATCTTCCGTCAGCTGGAGGAACTCAAAAAGCAGGAAGACAAGCAAAAGCGGGATGAGATGATGAATCGCGCCCGCGATGAGATCCGAAAAACGCTCAGAGAAAACGACGAAGCCTACGCCGCAATGGGCATCCGCGAGGTCAGCGCCGAGGAAGATTATCACCTGCCGAGGCCGCTCAAAGTGGGAGACAAGGTCTATCTTGTTGCGCTCGGGCGGGAAGGAGAAGTGACGGCTCTCGCCGACAAGAGCGGAAAATACGCCGTCAGTTCCGGCATTCTCAAAACCAAGCTTTCCGAGCGCGAACTTCGCCTGATCGACAGCGAGCATCAGTACCGCACGAAAGCGCCGTCAAAACCCTCCGAAGGGAAGGTCAAGACCACCTCGGTTTCCAATTTCCACACCGAAGTGGACGTGCGCGGCATGATCGGGGACGACGCATGGTTCGTCGTGGATAAATATCTCGACGACGCCGTTCTGGCGGGAATCGGCTCGGTTCGTATCATACACGGAAAAGGGACCGGCGCGCTTCGCGCCGCACTCTGGCGCTATTTCAAATCCGATCGGCGCATCAAGGAATTTCACCACGCGGCGTACGGTGAGGGAGACGCCGGCGTGACCGTCGTGGAACTCGGCAAAAAATAATCGCCGCTTCCGACACGCTTATCTGTGATCCAATCAAAAAACATTGCATCCGAGGAATATCCGATGAATTTTCAAGCATTGAAAAACTTTCTCGATTACTATCTGCCGGCGCTCGGCGTTCCGGGATCCGATACGGTCGTTTACAAAGACGGCAGAGAAGTTTTCCGCCACCAGAGCGGTTATGACAGCATCCGTCTGCATACGCCCGTCCGCCCGGACGCGCTCTATTATCTCTATTCGGTCACGAAGGTGACGACGGCGATCGCCGCGGCGCAGCTGATCGAACGCGGCGAGATCCTTGCCACCGATCCGCTTTACGCCTATCTTCCGGAATACCGGAAGATGTATATCCGCAAAAAAGACGAAAAAGGCGCAGAGCAGATCACCGAAGCGAAAAATCCGATCCTGATCCGGCATCTGCTTTCGATGGGATCGGGAATGCATTACGATCTGAACTGTTCCGCGATCAAGACCGTTCGGGAGCAGACGAACGGCCGCTGCCCGACCGTTGAGGTCGCCCGTGCGCTCGCTTCCGAGCCGCTCGCCTTTGAGCCGGGAAGCGATTACCGCTACAGCCTCTCGCTCGACGTGATGGCGGCGGTGGTCGAACTCGTTTCCGGGCAGAAATTCAGCGAATATTGCAAAGAGCATATCTTCGATCCGCTCGGAATGAAGGATACGACCTTCGGCATTACCGAGGATCGCCTCCCGCGCCTCGCCACGCATTATGCGTATAACGAGCGCACCAAATGCCCGATGGAGATCGATCCGCTCGACAATCCCTTTCTTTTCGGCCCCTCTTACGATTCCGGCGGCGCAGGGCTTGTTTCCACCGTCGAAGATCAGATCCGACTTGCCGAAGCGCTGACGCATAAGGGCAAAGCGGCGAACGGAAACCGCATCCTTTCTTCCTACACGGTCGATCTGATGCGGAGAAATCAGCTTTCTCCGGCGCAGCTTGCGACCTATCAGGACGCGCCGCATCTGCTTGGCTACGGCTATGGGTTCGGCGTGCGTGCGGTGATGGATCCCGCCGCCGGCGGTAATCTTCTTCCGCAAGGCGCCTTCGGATGGGACGGCGCGAAGCTCTCGATCTTTTCCGCCTGCCCGGAAAGCGGCGTTTCTTTCTTCCATGCCGAGCATATGGGCGGTCTGCACCGTGTGGTGATCCCCCGTCTGCGCAACGTGATCTATTCCTGCCTCGACTGATATGAAATATCTGCATTTTGAAACGCAAGCCGGAAGGGAAGAGACGCTCGCCTTTCTGCGCGACGACGAGCGGGTGAACCGCAACGTGCGTTTTGAGGGAGAGCCGCCCGCCATTCGCCTGACCGAAAAGGGAGATCGCATCCGTATCCGGTGCGAATACCGCGGCGGCGCGACGAAGGACAACGGCTTTCTTGTCGGTACGTATTTCACCGGGAAACTGACCGAAAAGGACGGCGTCACGACTCTGCGCGGTTTTCTCTTCACCGCGCCGATCTACCATCTCGCGCTTTTTGCGCTGTTCGTCTTTTTTATCGTGCAGTGCATCGTTCGCAGAGGATTCTCGGTGATCCCGATCCTGCTCGTCATTTTTGACGTTTTCCTCTTCTACAAGGAATTCCGCAAGCAGGGGATCATCGCACGCTATCTTGCGCGCGCTTTCCGTAAACTGAACGAAAAAAACCGGCAGGATCCTGAGTGAGCTGCCGTTCAAAGGAGAAAAACCATGTTATATTCGACGCAAACCGACTTTCTTTTTCAGGCTTATCCGCCGGAGCAAGCGATGGACCTCTTTGCCGCGGCGGGATTCCCGGCGATCGACTACTCGATGTTCCACCCGGCTAATATTTATGCCGACGGCTACAAAGAGGACGCCGTCCGGATGCGCTCGCTCGCCAAAGAACGCGGGTTGATCTTCAATCAGGCGCACGCTCCGTTCGGCGGAGGATACGAGCGCTACTACAAAGAAACCTATCCGATGCTTCCGCGCTGCATCGAATATGCGGCGATCCTCGGCGCAAAGGCGATCATCGTTCATCCTCTCCAAATGGGAAGATTCTACGGTCACGAGCAGGAGCATTTTGAAGCCAATATGGCGTTTTACCGTTCTCTTGCGCCGTTCGCCAAGGAGTTCGGCATCAAGATCGCGATCGAAAATATGTGGCAGCGCCACCCGGTCACCCACTGCATCACCGAGGACGCCTGCTCGGATCCCCACGAACACGCCAACTATTTTGACGCGCTGAACGATCCGGAAGCCTTCACCCTTTGCCTTGACATCGGGCACGTCGCTCTTTGCGAGCGCGAGCCGGAGGACAGCATCCGCATCCTCGGTCACGACCGCCTCGGCACGATCCATACCCACGACGTGGACTACGTCAGCGATCTGCATACCGTCCCCGGCGTCTCTCTCCTTCACTGGGACGAGATCTGCCGCGCGCTCGGCGAGATCGATTATACCGGCGATCTGACGCTGGAGGCCGACGGCATCTTCCATAATTCCTTCAGGGAAGTTTCGGGCGCGATCTGCAACTATATGGGCGCCGTAGCCAAAGAACTTGCGCGCCGCGTCGATTCCTACCGCGTGAAGAAATGATCGGATCCCTTTATGCGATCCGATCACAAAACCGCAGGCCTTTCCGGTCTGCGGTTTTTTCATTCTTCTTTATTTCGCCGTGATCTCAAATTCTTTTACGCCGTCTTTGAGAGTGAAGATCGCGAGATAGCAAACGGTCTTCTCATCGCGCTTGACCTGCTCGACCTTCGCTTCTTCAACGAGCGACGGATCATAAGTGGCGACGCCGTCCTCGATTCTGATCTCGTTTCCTTCGAGGGTGATGGGGAAGCGCGAGACGACGCGCTCGGTCACCTTGCCGGAACCGGTATACTCAAAACTGTCGTGCATCGTGACCGTCTCGTCGGTGAAGCGGAAGCTGCGGTGCAGTTTCTTCAGCTCGTCGGTCGGGTACGCGCCTTCCATATCGAGCGAGAACACGCCGTCTTCAAACTTGGTGTTCTTTGCGCGGTACTGTCCGCCCGCCTGCTCGATCGCGTCTCCGAAGGTCGGCAGATTGTGGCCGAGCGCCGAGCATTCGATGTACATCGTATAGCGTTCGGAAGAGAAGTACTGTCTTGTATAAGGACCGGCGCCGATGTCGGCGATCAGCTGTTTGCCGTTTTTGGCAAAGATGAAGGTGCCGACGTCATTCTGATTGTGCGGCTCGCTATTGTTGCCGCCCTTCGCCGCAAATCCGTAAGCCGGCGTTCTGCGGATGAACCATTCGGAGTCTTTTGCGAAATACTCCACCGATTTTTCCGCGCCGGCAGGATGGTCGTAAACCTCCGGATCAAACCAGGTGAAGGAGCGGATCTGCAGGCAGAAACGGCCGCATCCGTCGTAATTGTAAGAGTATTCGGGAGAATAGACCTTCACGTCGTCGGGATACTCCTTCTTCAGATAGTGGAGCAGACCGAGATGATAGGAAAGATTCTGCCCGCCGTCTGAGAAACTGACGCAGGTGCGCCCGGTCAGGAACATCTTCTGAATGAAGCAGGAGACCTGCTTGACCTTCTCAAGCTTGAAGTAATCGACTCTTCCTTCGGTGAATTTGCGCACCATATCGGCGTACACCGTGAAGAAGCCGAAGCCGTAATGCCAGTATCCGCAGCCTTCGGTGCAGATGCCGTCGTTCTTAAAGCCGGAAAGATAGCCCTGCATGGTCTTATCAAAGTTCGGCAGATATTTGTTTACCAGATCCGGGCGCATCAGCATGAAGGTGCATCCGACCGATCCCATGCAGACGGCGGACCAGTTGTTCGTCCCTTTTTCCCACCCATACATATGATCGGCGGTAAAATCGGTTCCCTGCGTGTAGGGCTTGATGATGCGGCGGTCGATCTCGACGCGGATGCGGTCGCGGATCAGGGGCTCCAGGCGCTCGCCGAGCATCGTATAGGTTTCGGCAAGGGCGAATCCGGTCTCGCAGGCGAAGAGGTCGAGGTGGACGTTGTTGTTGACCTCAAGCTTCGTCTGATGCGCGGGAAGGCACCAGGTGTATTCGTCGCAGATCGCGTAGATCTCATCCATCGCACGAACGAGATATTTTTCCTCTTCGGGATAGATCAGCGAAAGCAGGACCGAGCAGTCGAGCGCGAGACGGCGGGTAAAATAACTATGCTCGTAGATCGAGCGGTTGCCGTTTGCGACGAACATCCTGAAATCGCTGTATTTGAGCGCGAGGATCGGTCCGTTTTCGCAGTGCTTCTGCCAGAGATCGAACAGTTCGTCTCTCTGCTTTTTATAATATTTGTTTTCCCGGACGTCCGCCCAGAAAGCGGAGTCCATGGCTTTTCCGAGAAGTTGTTCCATGGTCGTGATCTCCTTTTATCAATGTGAAAGAACGTTGGTCGTCGCGTAGAGGCGGCACTGATTCATACAGGTGGCAAGACCTTCTTCGCCCGCAAAGGGAAGAAGTTTTTCTTCCAGCTCCTCAATGCGGTCGATTCTGCCGTTTACGTAGTCGAGAATACGCTTGCGCGCCGATTTGACGCGCTGAAGAACGCCGCCGATGCGCCATTCCTGCACGTCGAAGCCGCAGGTCTTGTTTTCCTTGAACCACTGCTTTTCCATCGCGTCGCGGAAAGCAGGGATCGCCTTCTCGACGGCGACGTACTCGTTTTCGGCGAGACGGCGCAGTTCCTCTTTGTCGCCGGCTTCATAGGCGCGGCGGGTGCGGAGACCGAGCTCATACTTGTTTGCGAGAACGGCGCAGAGTTTCGCCTGCGTGTCAAAGAGATAGCCGTAGGTGCGCGATTTCTTTGCGACGTCGGCAAGCTCTTTCGACCATGCGGCGTATTTTTCGCCGTTGCCGAGCGCGACGGTAGAGTCGAGATAATCGTTCAGCAGGTCGGACATGAACATATATTTCGAGGGATTCGGGTAGTTGTGCTTCGAGGGAAGGCTGTCCGAAAGCTCGATCTTCATAAAGTTGTCGAACGCAATACCGGTGAAGCGCTTGAATTTTTCCTTGATGACAGCCTCGTCGGTCTCGCCGTGTGCGTACTGCGAGAGATAGAAGAGCGCCGGAAGAACAGAGAAGCGCGAGCATTCTCCGCCGTCGTCTCCCCACATCGTGAAGTAGACGTTGCGGATCTTATTCGCCTTGCAGGCGTCGATCGCCGGGACCATGCTCTTGATGGAAAAGGCGTTGCGCGGGGTGACGCCGGTCCAGGTCCAGACGCCGCCGGCAAACCAGACCGGGCAGCCGAACTGGCGGTGATTTTTGATCATCGCGTCATAATCTTCATATTTTGCATGATAATAATCCCAATAGGCAAGCGTCACGTTTTCGGGAACCGAATCGGTGATCTCCTTCGGCATCTTGCATTCGGGAATATAATACTGTCCGTTGTTCCAGGAGCGGAAGAACATATCCGACCAGATCTGCGGCTTATAGTCGTATTTTGCGGCGATCTCGCAGACCTTCGCGAGATGCCGTTTGATGCAGTCGTTTGCGGTTTCGTAGCCGTGCAGGTCGAGATGCCTTCCGCGGCCGAGCATATGCGCTTCGTCCATACCGATGTGGATATTGCGGCTGTGGAAGCATTCCGAGAGCGTCCGGAACATCCGGTCGATCAGCTCGTAGGTGCGCGGATCGTCGGTCAGCATAATATCGGCGGTGTCCACCGGTATCTTATTCCAGCGAAGCGTCGCGTTCAGGTGGGCGAGCGTCTGGATGCAGGGGATCATCTCAATGCCGAGAGACTGCGCGAAGGCGTCGATCTCCTTCATTTCCTCCTTGGAATATCTTCCGCGCATATAGCCGAAATACGGCTCGCCGTCTACCTCGTAGGTATCCTCGGTATACAGCATCACGGTGTTGTATCCCATCTTTTTCAGCAGGGGAAGCAGGCGGCGAAGTCCGTCAAGACTCATGACGGAATTGCGCGAACAGTCGATCATAACGCCGAAATGGTCGAATTTGTACTTGCTCATGTTTTCTCTCCGTTTTCTTTTTTATTAGCGCACGCGCGCATGAAGGCTATCCTAAGTATAGCATATTTTCGGTAAATGTCAATCCTTTTTGCGCAAAAAAAGCCGGTTTCAGCCGGCTTTTTCGTCTTTTGTATCCTTCTTTGCCCGGATCAGGAGCGGTACGGCGACGAGAAGCGCCGTCGCAGGAATCAGGGCTGTAAAAAGCAGTCCGGCTTTGAGCGCCGCCGTTCCGACGGTTTCCCCGAAGAGCGACAGAAAGGTGCCTCCGCCTGCCGCGATCACCCGGTCGGAGATCACCCCGACAAGGTCGGGGCCGAGCGTGCAGCCGAGGTCACCGGCAAGCGCGAACAGGGCGAACATCGCTGTTCCGCCGCCCGGCATACGCTTCGCGCCGAGGCTGTAAGTACCGGGCCACATCGGTGCGGCGGCAAAACCGCAGAGCGCGCATCCGAGCAGCGAGAGGAAGGGATGCGGCGCGAAAACGGCAAGCAGATAAGAGATCGCCGAAAGTGCGAAGGAGCAGACGAGATACCGCTCAATTCCGACGCGCATACCGAATTTGCTGTATAAGAGGCGTCCGATCCCCATCAGAAGCGCAAAAGCGCAGGGACCGAGCAGATCGCCGACCGCTTTCGGGAGCGAAAGACCGACCTCGGCGAACAGAGAAGCCCATTGCGCCATTGCCAGTTCGGAAGCGCCGGAGCAGAGCATCAGCAGGATCAGCGCCCAGAAAAGCTTCCGCGAAAGAAGTTTGCCGAGCGGAACGCGTTCGTTCGTCTCGTTCAGCGACCAGATCGGGACAAAGGCGAAAAGCAATGCGCCGACGATCGGGACGACCGTCCAGAGAAGCGGAAGCCAGATCCAGTTTTCGATCCCAAACGCACGGAAATAGAGGGTGGAAAGCAGGATCACCGCCGCCTGTCCCCAGCAGTAGAAAGAGTGCAGAAAGCCCATCAAAGCGGGCTTTTTCTCGCCGGGAACGGCTTCCACGATCGGCGAGACGACCACTTCGAGCAGTCCGCCGCCGAACGCCGTCAGGATCGTCGGGAAGAGAAGAGCGAGGAAGGTATCCTCCATCAGGCGCGGAAGGGCGGCGAGCAGAATAAGACCTGCGGTCGCCGAGAAGAGCGCGAGAAGTACCGCGCGGCGGTATCCGATCTTGTCCACAAAAAGTGCGCTCAGAAGATCGGTCGCGATCTGGATGCCGAAGTTCAGCGCGATCAGCAGACTGAGCCTTACGAGCGAGATCCCGTAATTCCCGGAAAAATGCGCGAACAAAAGCGGAAGCAGATTGTTCACGATCGCCTGCACCACGTAGGAGAGGCAGGCGGCGGCAACGGTGTGCTTTTGATTGAGTTTCATGAAAAAGCGTTCTCTTTTCCGAATTTAAGGTTTATAGTGCGGCAGAATAAGAGCCGCACAAGCATTCCCGGTAAAAAGTAAGACAAAAGCGGCAGAAAAATCTGCCGCTTTTGTAACATCGGGAACTTTGATCAGTTCGAGATATAAGGAAGAAGTGCGACCTGGCGCGCTCTCTTGATCGCAGTGGTAAGCTGTCTCTGATGAAGGGCGCAAGTGCCGGAAACACGTCTCGGAAGGATCTTCGCTCTCTCGGAAATGAACTTTCTGAGTTTGCCGACGTCCTTGTAATCGATCTCCGCGATCTTATCCTGGCAGAAGATGCAGACTTTCTTTCTTCTGTGCGTCGGACGGAATGCGGGGCGTTGGGTATCGTTTCTATCCATTTTGGATTGCCATAACCTTTCCGGCTCCGGATTCGTTATGCCTTCCCGCGTACAGAGCCGATAGCGGGGAGGGAGCTGCGAAAATCGCCTCAGAAGGGCAGGCTTTCGTCGCTCGGAAGTTCTTCAAACGTGGTGGACGACGCATTGCTGAAGGACGGTGCGCCGTAGGCCTCAGGGGTATATCCCTGAGATTTCGGAGCAGACTGCTGCGGCGCGGGAGCATTCCCCTGAGCGCCGGCGTTCTGAACGAAGGTCACCTCGTCGGCGATCACTTCGGTCACGTAACGCTTCTGCCCTTGATTATCCGTCCAGTTTCTGTTCTGCAGCTGACCGCAGACGAGGATCGGATTGCCTTTTTTGAAATAGTGGCAGACAAATTCAGCAGACTGACGCCATGCGACGACATTGATGAAATCAACGCTCTGCTGTCCCTGATCGGCTTTTGACATGCGGCGGTTGACCGCGATGGTGAAACTGCAAACGGATAATCCGCTTGCGGTCTGCTTCAACTCGGGATCTGCCGTGAGATTACCAACAAGGATCACTTTATTGAAACTTGCCATAATTTTGCCTTCCTTTCGGTCGATCAGGCTTCCGCGTTTTCTTCAGCGGGAGCCTCGGCAGCTGCCTCTTCGGCTGCCGGCTCGGCGGCAACTTCTTCCGTAGCGGGAGCGGCTGCTGCCTTTGCTGCCTTCTCGCTCTTGGCAACGGTCATGTAACGAAGCACGCCGTCGGTGATACCAAGCACACGCTCGATCTCAAGCGGGAAGTCAGGTTCGCTCTTAAAGTTCGCGAGAACGTAGTATCCGTCGGTCACGTCGTTGATCGGATACGCGAGTCTGCGCTTACCCCACTCAGCAACTTCCGATTCGGTAGCGTGGTCGTTGATGAGCGCGACGAACTTATCTTTGACGGCAGCGTAGTCTTCCTCGGAATACTCGCCGTTTACGACAAAGAGCAGTTCGTAAGAACAAATTTTCTTTTCCATCTGTTTTACCTCCTTATGGTCATTAAAGGCCGCCCACATGGCGGCAAGGAAGTTCGGAAAATCCAAACTACCGGAGTATTATACCAAAAAAAATAAATCTTGTCAAGTCTTTTTCGTAAAAAATTCTCCGAAAACAAAAATATTTTCTTTTCCGCCGAAAACGATTGCATTTTTCTCCCGTTTGCGGTATAATAACAGAAAAAAGCAGGGGGAGAAGGATGAACAGCGTCAGGGAATCCGCATACGCGAAGATCAATCTTTATCTTGACGTTCTTTCTGCGGCGAAGAACGGTTATCATGAGATCCGCACGGTCATGCACGCGGTATCGCTTTGCGATGAGATCGTCTGCTCGGCGGCTCCGGCAGGAAAATCCTCGGTCCTTCTGACGACCGACGGGGCAAATTTCCTTCCGAACGACCGAAAGAATCTTGCCGCCGCCGCCGCGTGGAGTTTTCTGGAATATACCGGAAAGTGCGCCGCTGTGAAGATCCGCCTGAAAAAGAACATCCCGGTTGCCGCCGGGCTTGCGGGCGGCTCGGCGGACGCCGCCGCCGTCTATCGCGCGCTGAACCGTATTTTTCGCCGTCCGCTGACCGATCAGGCGCTCTCCTCGCTTGCCGCCGCGCTCGGTTCGGATATTCCGTTTTGTCTGCGCAACGCCACGGCGCTGTGCGAAGGGCGGGGAGAGATCATGACGAGGCTCCCGTCCCGTCTGCACCTGTATCTTGTCATCGCCGTCGCAGGCGAGCATATTTCTACCGCCTCGGCGTACGCGACGCTCGACGAGGTCTATCACGGGTTTGACGGAAGCGTTCCGACCGCTCCCGCCGACCGTCTTCCGGCGCTTCTCGACGGCATCGCGCGCGGCGTGATCCCGGAGGGAAGTCTCTATAACGTTTTTGAACCTGCCGTTCTGCCGGGATGCCCCGGCGCCGAAAAGATCCGCCGCCGCCTGCCGGAACTCGGAGCGACCGCCGTTCTGATGAGCGGAAGCGGGCCGAGCGTTTACGGCATTTTTCCCGATCGCTTTGCCGCGCTTTCTGCCGCGAGGACGCTTACGGAGGAGGGGATCCGGGCGTTTGCCGCCGAAAGCGTCGGCTGATCCTCACCGAAATACTTCGGTCGCTTTTTGCGGCCGATTTTTTTGCTTATTTTTTGCCGAAACGATTGACAAGGAGCGATTTCTTTGCTATAATTAAAAAATACCATCATAAGCAAAAAGAAGGAGGAACGCCGGATGCCGAACGACGAGAAAGACTTTTTCCCGAAGTACGCCGAAAGCGGCGATCGCAGCGGCAGAGATGCGGAAAAGGACAGTTTCTGGGATCTTGAAAAACTGCTTCCCAAAAAGCGTTCCTACACGCCCGCGATGCGGCCGTTTTCCACCAAAGAAAAGGTTTCCGAGGTCCGCATTCCCGAAAAGACCAACGCACGGAGCGTCTCGTCCGGGGAAGCGCGCACGCCGGAGGAAGAGCGGAAGATCACGATCCTGCCGGACGCTGTGCGAGGAGAGGAAAGCGAGGAGAGTTACCGTCCGCAGGGGCATCCGTTTTTACGTAAGGTCACGATCCGTCGCTATGCCGATCGCTTTGATTTTTACGACGTATTCCGAAAAAGCGCGCTGAATTTTTACGATTATCCGGCGAAGCCCTGCGAATTCGTTCCGTTTTACTCCTATATGCCGCAGTACGCGCAGCTCGACGCCTCGCAGAAGGCTTACTATTTTTATTGGCGCGACTGCGTGCGAAAGAGAAAATACCTGCCGACCGAGCGGTCTTACGTTTTGCTTTACTGTTTTGAGATCCTGAATCTGCCGGACAAGATCGCTCCGGAAGAGGGGCTCGGAATGCTCTGCGACGTCTGGGCGGCTTACCGGGACAGCATACCGCATCTCGACCATTATTTTGCCGGAACGATCCAGGATTACTGCCTTTTTTACCGCCTCGCCTGTCCGACGGAGAGGATCGCGGATTTTCTGCCGTCGGTCCTCGCCGAAGCGCCGATCCGGGAGTTTTATCTCGCGGATTTTTCCGGGAGCGGAGAAGCCGGCGCCTTTGCGTTGACTTCTTACCTTTCGGATTACGATTGGAGAAGCAGCCGCTACGCCGCAGGGGAAGAAAAAGAAATCTATCATGCGCATATGACGGCGGCGCTCGCGCTCTTGATCCATGAGATCCGAAGCGAAGGATTCCTGATGGAAGGCAACGGCCGCGCGGTCACG
Organism: uncultured Ruminococcus sp.; assembly: GCA_902796505.1. Taxonomy (GTDB): domain Bacteria; phylum Bacillota; class Clostridia; order Oscillospirales; family CAG-272; genus UBA1740. The sequence continues at coordinate 6,381 of CADBPA010000233.1, read as the reverse complement.
GACAAGCGAAACGCCTTTCAGAACAGCGTTTGTACCATGAAGGTCAAGTGCCGCATGGAGATCGAGTACTATCCGCTTTCGCAGGCGATCGCGCTTCGCCGTGCCGTGACGGCGGCAGTACGTTATATTGAAAATAAGATCCGCGCCCTGCTCTCGGTGAAAAGCAGGCTCGGCGTGAAGGATCTTCCGGATCGCTTCCGCGAGGTCATTGACGCGTATTTCGCTTCCGCGTTTGAAAAAATGGAAAAGGAGCGCAAGCGCGCGCTTCTTCCGGCATACGAGCGGCGCTATGACGCGCCGGAGGAGGAGCTTTCCATCCTGAACGCCGAGGAGATCGAGCGATCTTCCTGGGAGACGACCGCGCGTCTGGTAGAAGAGAATGCGGACGAATCCGCCCCGGCAGAGCAGAGCGCAGAGCGACCGATCCCGCAGCAGGAAACGACAGCCGCGCCGTACGAGCCGGAAGAGGACGTGCGCGAGGAAGGGAACACCGCGCAAAGCGAAGAGGAGATCCTCACGCCGGAGGAGATCGCTTTTCTCCGCGCCTGCGCGGAAAATTCGCTTTCCGAACAAAAAAATATTGCGGCAGGGCTCGCCCTGCCGGCAGACGCCGTTGCCGAGCGGATCAACACCGCTTTTTCGGACGGCGAGGCGATCGGCGACGTCGTACTTGAACCCGGCGACGGCGGCGGTTACCGCCTGATCGAAGATTACAGAGAGGAGATCACAGAATGGCTGAATCAACGTTTTTGAACGCGGGAGAAGAGCCGAAGATCCCGAAGCGGATCCTGAATACGCTTTTGTCCTCGCTTGCCGCCGGCGTCGTTCCGCGAAGCGGCGCGCCGTATATTGCCATCGGGCGCAAGGAGGAGATCGCCTCGCTGCTCGACAATCTGGATACCGTCGCGGACGGAGGCGCATTCTGCCGCTTTCTGATCGGGCGGTACGGCAGCGGAAAAAGTTTTCTGATCCAACTGATCCGCGGCTACGCGCTCGACCGGGATTTCCTCTGCGCCGACGCCGATCTTTCTCCCGAACGCCGCCTGACCGCCGGAAACGGCGCCGGGCTCGCCACCTATCGGGAGCTGATGATCCATCTTGCGAGCAAGGCTTCGCCGGACGGCGGCGCGCTTCCGTCGCTTCTTTCCCGGCACTTTGTAAAACTCAAAACCGAGATCGCCGCCTCCGGCATTCTCCCGGAAGATCCGGGATTCGAGCGGGAGCTCAAGGCGCGCGTTTATGAAACGCTCGCCCGCTTGGAAGGCGACGTCGGAGGATTCGATTTCGCCCGCGTTCTCGGCGAATACTACGCCGCCTCGCTGCGAGACGATGAGGATAAAAAGAGCGCCTGCCTGCGCTTTTTGCGCGGTGAATTTGCCACCAAGAGCGAGGCGAAAGCCGCGCTCGGCTTCCAGATCGCCGGTGTGATCGACGATTATAACTGGTACGATTTCATCAAACTGTTCTCGAAACTTTCGGTGCATCTCGGATACAGCGGTCTGATCCTCTTTATCGACGAATGCGTCAACCTCTATAAAATTCCGAACCGCATCTCGCGCGAAGCGAACTACGAAAAACTCCTTGCGATCTTCAACGACACCCTGCAGGGAAAAGCGACCTCGCTCGGCGTGGTGTTCGGCGGAACGCCGCAGTTTCTCGAGGACACCCGGCGCGGTCTTTTCAGCTATGAAGCGCTTCGCAGCCGGCTTGCCGATTCGCGCTATTCCGAACTCGGATATCAGAATCTTTCCTCGCCGGTCATTCGTTTGCGCCGCCTTTCGGACAACGAGCTTCTCGCGCTCGTCAAACGGCTGACCAAGCTGTTTATGAAACGGGAAAATCTCGCGGAGCCTCCGGTCAGCGACGGGCAGATCGAAGAATTTATGAAGATCGCGCTCTCCCGTGCCGGAGCCGAGGAAATGGTCACCCCGCGCGAGATCATCCGCGATTATCTGACGGCGCTCGGAATCCTCAAAGACAATCCCGGCCTGACCTTTGCGGAGCTTCTCGCCCGCTCGTCCGGCGGAGAAAAATCGGAGGACGCAAGAGAGAAGGACGTTGAACCGCAAGCGAAAAAGGCGGTAAGTATTTTTGATATCGATATTTAATTTACGGCAGAAAGGGTATGCGGATGACAGAAGCGGACAGAATCTTTTCGCGCTTTCCCGACTTTATCCGGGAGTATATTTACAGCCGCGGCTGGGAAGAGCTGCGGCAGATCCAGCTGGACGCCGCACGGGTGATCTTCGAGAGCGAGGACAATCTTCTGCTCTCGTCCTCGACGGCTTCCGGCAAGACCGAAGCGGCGTTCTTTCCCATCATCGCCGATCTATGCGAACGGCCGGTGGAAGGCTCGATCACCGTGATGTATATCGCGCCGCTGAAATCGCTGATCAACGACCAATTCGAGCGGCTGGACGAACTTCTGGATCAATCCGGCATCGAGGTCACGCACTGGCACGGAGACGTCTCCGCCTCGCATAAAACGCGCCTTCTGAAAGCGCCGAGCGGCATCCTGCAGATCACGCCGGAATCGCTCGAATCGATGCTGATGAACCGGTCCAACGATATTCCTCGCCTGTTTGCCGGCCTGCGCTATATCGTCCTTGACGAGATCCACGCCCTGATCGGCTCGGACCGCGGCAATCAGGTCATCTGTTTACTTTCAAGATTATCCCGGCTGATCGCCGCCGATCCGCGCAGGATCGGGCTTTCGGCGACCGTCGGCGACCTCGGCGTTGCCGCGGATTGGCTCTCCGCCGGATCGATGCGGAAAACGCAGGCTCCGATCCCTCCGAAAACGCCGCTCAAATGGCGGCTCGGTCTGGAACATTTCTATATTCAGAATCCCGCCGAAGAGCAGGGGCCGGATCCGTCGCTTTCGACCGCCGAGCCGCGCGACAAAGGCGGTTATGCAAAACTCGATCCGGGATATGAATTTCTCTACGACGCGGCGTACGGCAGAAAAGCGCTCGTATTTTCCAATTCGCGCGAGGAGACCGAGTACGTGACGGCGACGCTGCGCCAGATCGCAAAGAAGCGCGGCGACAAGGATATCTTCCTGATCCACCACGGAAACCTTTCGGCGTCCCTGCGCGAGGACGCCGAACTGAAAATGAAAGACAGCGAGGTCTCCGCCGCCGTCACCTGCGCGACGGTCACGCTGGAACTCGGCATCGACATCGGGCGGCTTGAACGCGTTGCCCAGATGGGTGCGCCGACCACCGTTTCGGGCTTTCTGCAAAGGCTCGGCAGATCCGGCCGCCGGGGCGATCCGCCGGAGATGATCATGGTCTACCGAGAGGATACGCCCCTGCCGAACGCCCCCTTGCCGCAAATCATTCCGTGGGAACTTCTGCGCGGTATCGGCATCATCGAGTTGTACGCCTCGGAGCGATTCATCGAGCCGCCCCACCTGCGCAAAATGCCGCTCAGCCTCGCGTTTCATCAAACGCTCTCGATCCTCGCCTCTTCCGGCGAGCTGACGGCGAAGCAGCTTGCCGAGCGCGTTCTTTCGCTCCCTCCGCTCGCACCGATCGGAAGGGAAGTTTATCGATCGCTCCTGCTCTCGATGATCAACGACGATTATATCGAGATGACCGAGGAGAAGAGCCTGATCGTCGGGCTGAAAGGCGAGCGGCTGATCGGAAACTTCAAGTTTTACGCCGTGTTCAAAGACAGCGAGGACTTCACCGTCCGCTGTGAAAGCGAGGAGATCGGAACGATCACGACGCCGCCTCCGGTAGGCGACCGCTTTGCGCTTGCCGGACGCGTCTGGGAGGTGCTGGAGGTCGACGTCGTGCGGAAGCTGATCTTCGTCAAATCGGTGGACGGAAAGATGGAGATCTCCTGGCCCGGCGACAGCGGCGAGATCCACACGAAACTTCTTCTTGCGATGCGCGACGTTCTTTTTAACGGCAAGCATTACGCCTTTCTCGGCGAAAACGCGCAGGCAAGGCTCGAAAACGCCCGCCGCGTTGCCAAAAACGCCCATATGGACGAAAAACTTCTCGTCTTTCTCGGCGGCCAGAGCTACGTTCTGTTTCCGTGGCTCGGAACGCGCTCCTTCCGGACGATCCGCCGCGTGATGCAGAAATACGCCGGCGAGCTCGGCATCTCGGATATTCAGAGCGAAGGATGCTGCTACATCACCTTCAAGGCGAAGGGCGACGCCGGGCGGAATTTCCTCTCCGCGCTCTCCGCGATCCTCGAACGGGACGGGCTGGATACCGAGCGGCTGGTCGCGGACGCGGAATGCCCGGTATTCGATAAATACGACGACGTTCTGCCGCCCGAACTGCTTCGCCTCGCCTACGCGAAGGACAGGCTGCGCGCCGACGAGGTGCTGGAACGGTTTTTATATGAAAATCCCGGAGGTATGCCATGATCTACGATCTGCTTGCAAAGTTTTACGATCGCTTCAACGGCGACGCGGATTATACGGCGTGGGGAGATTACGTCGAAGAAAACTTCCGCCGTTTCTGCACGCAGGGAAGACCGGAGCTTGTGCTGGATCTCTGCTGCGGAACCGGAAAAATGACCTTTGAGCTCGCCCGGCGCGGTTACGATATGACCGGCGTGGACTATTCGCCCGAAATGCTCAACGTCGCGCGGGAGACCGAAGAAAAACTTTCTCTGCCGCACCCGGTCCTCTGGCTCTGCCAGGACGCGCGGGAATTTGAACTCTACGGAACGGTGGACGCCTGCGTCTGCTGCCTGGATTCGGTCAATCATCTGACCGGGCGGGGGGATCTTTTGAAAACCTTCTCGCTTGTGCATAATTATCTCATCCCGGACGGGCTTTTCCTCTTCGACGTCAATACGAAAGAGAAATTCTCCAGCGTCTACGGCGATCGCTGTTACGCCTTTGAAGAGGACGGAGTTTTCTGCTCCTGGCAGAACGATTACCGGCCGAAAAGCGGTCTTTGCGATTTTTACATCACCCTTTTTTCCGAGAAGGCCGACGGAAGCTATACGCGGCAGGATGAGGTGCAGACCGAACGCGCCTATTCTTTGCGGCAGTTGCGCCGCGCGCTTGCCGAATGCGGCTTTGAGTTTCTCGGCGCGTACCGCAATCTCTCCTTTGAGGAAGGGGATGACGGCGATCTTCGCCTCTATATCGCCGCGCGGTGCAAGAAGCCCGCGCCGGCGCTTCCAAACGAAATCAAATCAGAATAGAAGGATACCCGAATGGAAAAACAGGAAATCAAGTATTCAAAACTTCTGCGCGGTATGACGAGGGACGGCTCGGCGCGCGTTCTGGTCATCGACTCGCGCGAGATCGTCAACGAAATGATCCGCCGCCACAAGACCGCCCCGACCGCGACCGCCGCTCTCGGCCGCTCCCTGACCGCCGCTTCGATGATCGGCTCGATCCTGCCGTGGAAGGGCGACAGCGTGACGATCGCCTTCAACGGCGACGGAGACGCCGGCAAGATCATCGCCGTCGGAGATTACTTCGGAAACGTCAAAGGCTATATCCAGAATCCGCTCGCCGATCCTCCGAGAAAACCGAACGGAAAGCTCGACGTCGGCGCGGCGGTCGGCGCCGGTACTCTTTCGGTGCTGAAGGACATCTCGGACGCCGGCGATCCGCAGACCGGGACGATCGAGATCGTGACCGGAGAGATCGCCGAGGATATCGCGACCTATTTCGCCAAAAGCGAACAGGTGCCGACGCTGCTTTCGCTCGGCGTTCTGGTCGATACCGACTACACCTGCAAGGCGGCGGGCGGCGTCCTCGTTCAGCTGATGCCGTATCCCGATGAAGAGACCGTCCGCAAGATCGAGGACAATACCCCTGCCGTCGCCAACGTCTCCGCGCTTTTTGACCGGGGGCTGACGCCGCGTGAGGTCGCCGATCTCATTATGGAGGGGATCGAATGGGATCCTTACGACGAGCTGGAGACCGCCTATCTTTGCGATTGTTCGCGCGAGCGGATGCACAAAAAGATGCTCGGACTCGGTAAAAAAGAACTCGCATCGCTTCTTGACGAGCAGGAGGCCGAAGGCAAGCCGCGCGAACTGACCGCAGTCTGCCGTTTCTGCAACAGTGAATATACCTTCACCGAGCGGGACCTGCTCGGCAAATAACAAAATCGCCTTCCGTGCATAGCCTTTGTACGGAAGGATTTTTTTCGGAGGTATCAGGATGGACGACATGGGGATGGCGGCGTTTCTTTCCGGGGAGAGCATCCGGGAACACAAAGAATATCTCGATCTTTTGAAATTGCGTTTTTCGATCCTCAGGGAGAGCGAGCCGCGCCTCGACGGGAAGAATCACCGGCAGATCGGAAAACTTCCGATCGAAAGGGAGATCGCAAAAGAGGCGGCAGACCTTTCGGCGCAGATCGCGGCGCACGAACTCTTTTTCGATTCCTT
>CADBPA010000232.1 GCA_902796505.1 uncultured Ruminococcus sp. | reverse complement strand
TCCACCGGACGGTCATTCAGTACCGCTCCTGTTCGAATCCCATTCAAATGCCCCCGAAATTTTATTAAAAATGCCCCAATTTTGGGGCATTTGTCTGGCGGAGAGAATGGGATTCGAACCCATGAAACCGGTTGAGGTTTACACGATTTCCAGTCGTGCGCCTTAGACCAACTCGGCCATCTCTCCACGGACTTCATTATTATAGCAGAAACGCGTGAAAATGTCAAGCCTTTTTTTGCAGTTTTTTCGCTTTTTATCAAAAGATTTTTTGAAAAAACAAGGATTTTCTTTTTTGCCGCGTTGACAAATGCGCGCGGGCGTGCTATAATAATGCTATCTTTTATCAATCTTCGGAAAGCGAGAACAACCATGAGAATCGGTGTAACCATTCATCAGGCGCATTTTGACGAATACGTAAAAACCGCGACCTCTCTCGGCATCCACACTTGCCAGTTTCTGGCTTGGGGACCGAGTGAGGAACTGACTCCGGAATATGCGGAGCATATCAAGAAAGTCGCTCAGGAAAACGATATGGAGATCACGGCGGTCTGGCGCGGCTGGCGCGGCCCTACGGCATGGAATTTCACCGAAGGCCCGCATACGCTCGGCATCGTTCCTCCCGAATATCGCAAGGATCGGATCTATGACCTGAAGTGCGGAGCGGATTTTGCCGTGATGCTCGGCGTCAAGGACGTTGCGACGCATATGGGCTTCATCCCCGAAGTTCCGACCACGAAGGAATACGAAGAGGTGCGCGACGCGGTCCGCGAGATCGCCGGATATTATCTGGAAAAAGGCGTGAATCTCCTGTTTGAAACCGGGCAGGAAACGCCGGTCACCCTCCTTCGCCTGATCACCGACGTCGGAACGGGCAACCTCTTTATCAACCTCGATCCGGCAAACCTGATCCTTTACGGAAAGGCAAATCCGGTGGACGCTCTCGAAGTATTCGGCAAATACGTCCGCGGCGTTCACGGCAAAGACGGCTTCTATCCGACCGACGGTATGAAACTCGGAAGGGAAGTCCGCCTCGGAGACGGTCTCGTTCACTTCGAGCGGCTGATTCCCAAACTGAAAGAGTGCGGATTTGACGGGCCGATCACCATCGAGCGCGAAATTTCCGGAGATCAGCAGATCGCCGATATCAAATACGCGAAGGCATATCTGGAATCGCTCTTCTGATATTTCCCATCCGCCGCAGGACGCATATAATAATATTGAAGTTTAACCCCCTTGAGGATACCGAAAATGAACGTCAAAGTACTGAAATTCGGCGGATCGTCGCTTGCCGACGCGGAGCATTTCCGCTCGGTTGCCGCCATTGTCAAAAGCGATCCCGAAAGAAAATACGTCGTTGCCTCCGCTCCCGGCAAGCGAATGAGCGGAGATACCAAGATCACCGATCTGCTTTATCAATGCTACGATCTCGCCTCGGACGATCAGGATATTACCGACGTCTTCGAGCAGATCAAAGAGCGTTATAACGCCATCATCCGCGATCTGGAGCTGGACCTCGATCTGACCGACGTATTTGAAAAGATCCGCCTCTCCTTCCTCCACAACTCCGGCCGGGATTATATCGCCTCGCGCGGCGAATACCTCTCTGCGATGGTGCTTGCCAAATATCTCGGTTTTCCCTTTGTGGACGCGAAGAAGATCATTTTCTTCAAAGAAGACGGAATGCTGGACGCCGAGCGCACCAACGACGTGACGCGCGATTATCTTTCGCGCTATGATCACGCCGTCATCCCCGGTTTTTACGGCTCGATGCCGAACGGAACGATCAAAACCTTCTCGCGCGGCGGTTCGGACATCACCGGCTCGATCGTCGCCCGCGCCGTCTCGGCGTCGCTTTACGAGAACTGGACGGACGTCTCCGGCTTCCTGATGGCGGATCCGCGCTGCATCGACGATCCGAAGCCGATCGAGACCATCACCTACCGCGAGCTGCGCGAGCTCTCTTATATGGGAGCGACCGTTCTGCACGAGGACGCGATCTTCCCGGTCCGCTATTCCAAGATCCCGGTCAATATCCGCAATACCAATCGCCCGGAAGACAAGGGAACTTTCATCGTTCCCTCGACCGACGAGATCAGCGATGACGTGATCACCGGCATCGCCGGGAAAACCGGATTTTCCACGATCACCATCGAGAAGGATATGATGAACGCCGAACTCGGCTTCGGCCGCCGCGTCCTTCAGGTCATCGAGGAAAACGGCGTTGCCTTCGAGCATTTTCCGTCGGGGATCGATACGATGACGGTCGTTGTCCCCACAAAGGAACTCGCCAAAAAACGC
>CADBPA010000231.1 GCA_902796505.1 uncultured Ruminococcus sp. | reverse complement strand
GAACGACTGGCAGAAACGCATCACTTCGGCGTCCGATTTGCCCTTCGGATCGAAGTCGGAGCCGCCTTTGCCGCCGCCGATGGGAAGCCCGGTCAAGGAGTTTTTGAAAACCTGCTCAAATCCGAGAAACTTGATGATGCCTTCGTAGACCGAGGGGTGGAGACGGAGACCGCCTTTGTACGGACCGATCGCGCTGTTGAACTGCACGCGGAAGCCGCGGTTGACGTGAACGACGCCGGCGTCATCTACCCACGGAACGCGGAATTTGATGATGCGCTCCGGCTCGACGAGGCGTTCCATCACACCGGCGGTGACGTATTCGGGATGGCGCTCGATCACAGGCTCAAGCGATTCCAGGACCTCGCGCACCGCCTGGTGAAATTCCGGCTCGCCGGGGTTGCGCGCCTCGACGCGTGCCATCAGATCCTGAAGATACTGGGACTTAAACATAAAATCACTCCTTTGCACGAAAAAATTTATAATTTATTTTATATCAATTCGAGAAAAAAATCAAGGGGTTTTTACCACTTTTTTCATCGCTTTGCAAGTTTTGTGAAAGTAAACTGCAAAAAGATGCAAAAAGAAGGAGTTTTTTGTTTAAATCTGCAAGTTTATATCCAAAATCGTGCAAAGAAGGTGCATATTGGAAGAAAAAGCGCGTTTATTTCGGGCAATCCGGCGAAAGATAATGAAAAAAGGATGCGAAAGATGGACGAAAAGATCCGGAATACGGAGAATGAAAACGGCCGCGCGGCGATCAACCGGCCGGCAAAAGCTTCCTTATTTTATATAGGAAGCAATCTTCTGCTCAAAGGGGCGGCGTTTCTTCTGACCGTATTTTTCACACGCGCGCTGAACAGCGAGGAATACGGCCTTTATCCGCTCTTTCTCAGCTGGGAAGGGATTCTGACGCTGCTTGCCATGCCGATGATCTGCGGAGGGATCCTGCTGCGTGAGGTGCAGAAATTCGAGCGGGAAAAGGAGAGTTTTCTGCTCTCGGCGGCGGTGCTGATGATGGGAACGACGGCGGGAGCGTTTTTGCTTTTTCTGCTGTTTTCGGAACAGATCACGGCGTTCAGCAGACTGCCTTTTGCCCTGTGGCTTCTGCTTTTCGCCTCAGTATTCTCGAATATCTGGATCTCGCTTGCGAGCGCGGAAGCAAAGTTTCTCTACAAACCGGTCTACCCGGTCGTCTTTTCGCTTCTCAGCGGTATAGCGGCGCCGCTCGCGGCGCTCCTTCTGATCCGATACGCCGGCATCCGCGCCGAGGCGAGGATCTTCACCGCGACCGGAGCGGCTCTGCTCTTTGCGCTGCCGATCTTTTGGAAGATCCTCCGAGCGGCGATCCGGGGAAAGGCGAGGGTATCGGCGGAAATTCTGCGTGATCTTTTCCGGAGCGGACTGCCGATGCTGCCGCATTCGCTTGCCTTTTTGCTGATCGGATCGTCCGACAAGATCCTCATCCGCAGATTTTGCGAGGCGGGAGACGTCGGGAAATACGCCCTGGCCTTCTCCTGCGCGATGGCGATCTCTTCGCTTTGCGCGGGCGTGATCTCCGCGCTCGGGCCGTGGGTGATGCGTAGGATCGAAAAGGGTGAGTACGGCAGGATCCGCTCGGTCCTCCGGACAGCCAAAAGCATTCTGCTTCCCTTTCTGCTTCTCTTTCTCTGCGCGATCCCGGAGCTGTTCCGCATTGCAGCGCCGGGCGGATACGACGAGGCGCTCGGCGCGATCTATCCGCTGACGGCGGCGGTCTTTCCGCTCTTTCTCTGCAATCTTTTTGCCCAGGCCGCGACCTGCTACGAGCGGCCGCTGGTCTTTTCGCTCCCTTCGCTGATCGGCGCTCTGATCTCGCTTTCCGGAAATTTTCTGCTTCTTCCGAGATTCGGCTTTTTCCCGGCGGCGGTGGTCTGCTTTGCCGTTTATTCCGCCGCCTCGGGAGGATACGCGATCCTTTTGAAAAGGCAGAGCGGCGAGGCGTGGATCGGAGGGTGGGATCTTCTGCGGGATCTTCTCCTGCTCGGATCCGGCGCCGGCGGACTCTGGCTTCTTCGGGAAAGTCTCCTGGCGAGGATCCTTTTTGCGGCCGGGCTTCTCTGCATTCTTCTGCCGCGTGCAAAAAGCGCCGCAGCTCTGATCCGGGAGCCGCGGCGGGAAGCGTTGCCGAAAAAACCGGTTTTCGGCTGAAAAAGGTCGGATGATCTTTGTTTTTTACCGTAATGGTAAAAAGAGATGTCAAACGTTCAGATAGCCCTTCAGCACTTTCAGCGTGTTGTATACGCCGTCCTTATGCGAGCGCTCGTATCCGTGAGAGGCGTAGACGCCGGGGCCGATCAGCCCGTGGCGGATATCCGCGCCGGCGCGCAGCGTAGCTTCGACGTCCGAGCCGTAAAAGGGATAAACGTCCACCGCGTAGTCGGCGGATTCGCG
>CADBPA010000230.1 GCA_902796505.1 uncultured Ruminococcus sp. | reverse complement strand
TACGGTACAGAATATGTTTCTGGATTTGGTAAAAATCATCCTGCAGAATCTGAAGATGAGTTCAACACATATTATAATAATGCTGTTTCATTTGCCACTATGGTAGAAACAACATTAAGTGGTAAGTTCTATTTAGACACTAATGAAAAAACTATTCATGTATGCGGAGCAGATTGTTTACAATATTTGTATTTGTTAGATGATTATCTTTCGGCTAAAAATCAAATAGCTTGTAAAGAAACAAAATATCCTTTTGGTGTATTTTATAATGCAGAAGTCAACTGGGAAATCAAAATTGATAACGATATAGATTTAGGCGGAAAAATTGAAAATGATAATATTATCAACAAGTGGACGCCTGTAAATTCTCAATTAGCAGTCGATTTCCAAGGTCATAAAGTTACTAATTTAGTTACGGATAGATATATTGTTGCAGATGGTTCAACTACTAAAACCGAAGGAGCTAGTGGACTATTTGGATTCACAAGAGGACAAATTAAAAATTTAGTATTAGAAAATGTTACGATATTTAATTTATCTGCTTCTCAAAACTCATATGCGGGTGCTATTGCAGGAAATATAGCTAGCGGCATATTGAATTGCAAAGTTATTAATGCCAATATTACCTCAAGCAAATATGTTGGTGGAATTGCAGGTATGGGTTATGGAGCTATTGAAAATTGTACCATTGAAAATTCTACAATAACCGGCGGTTATAAATTGGGTGGTTTAATCGGTCAATCTTCCAAAAACGGTGGTCCTGATAGTTCTTTTGACTTTAAAAACAACACACTTAAAAATGTTACAATTCAATTAGACAGAACATTATGTTCAAAAGAGACAGCATATGTTGTCGGAAAATTAGTAGGATATTTACAAAACAATTCTACTATTACCGGTAATACTTTAACCAATGTATCTATAAAAGTATCTGGTGAGTCTGGTTATGTAGATTTAACTGATGAAATTGATATTGATATCCATAAAGGCAGTTCCGGTTCAGATAAATCGAACGACGAAAATGTGTTGGTTGGTATTTATCAAACATCATATACAGCAGGCGGAGTTGAATATCCTCTAACTGTGAAATTTCAGTAAATAGAAATCTGTTTTCCACAAAGCAAAACGAAATAGAAACATTCAATCCATCAAAATGACTGAATGATCTATAAAACAAAAAAACGGGATCTGCCGGAGCAATCCGGCAGATCCTTTTTGGATTTTTTATTTTCGATACGCGCCGCGCATCATTTTGGTGAGGGCGATGGCGTCGTCGACGCCGCAGAAATCGATGGGCGCGCCGGAGCAGAACGCGTCGCAGGGCGAGGGAAGATCGGGCAGCAGTGGAAGGATCTCGGCGCTCTTGTCGGTGCGCAGGGTGACGGTCTTGCCGTCCCAGAGAAGATACCCCTTGTCGCCGCCGACTTCGAGCGTCTGGGGCGATCCGACCGAGACGAAACCGGTCTCGTTGACGGCGATCGCGCCCGAAGGGTAGCTCATCAGCGTGACGGCGTTGTCCTCAAGCCCCGCAGGGTTGAGAAGCGCGTCCTTTTCGTCGCGGCAGAAATGCGTGAAAACCGAGCGGTAGCTCTCCGGCATTCCGAGAAACCAATGCGCAAGATACATTCCGTGCGCGCCGAGGTCGATCATCGCGCCTCCGCCGCATTGCGCCTCGTTGTAGAAGTGCGCCGGCAGCCAATGCTGAACGCTTCCGCCGTGGCAGTTGCGGTAGCGGAAGAAATTGACCTTTCCGATCTTTCCCTCGTCCACCGCCGCCTTGACGGTGCGCGGACCCGCCATACTCTTGTGCGGATAGGAGATGACGAAGCGAACGCCGGCTTTTTCGACCGCAGACTTGACCCGTGCGCATTCTTCTTCGGTCAGGGCAAGCACTTTTTCTGTAAAGATATGTTTACCTTTTTCGGCTGCCGCGACGATATCGCCGGCGTGCCGGTCGGTCGAGGAGCAGACGATGACCGCCTCGGCTTCGCTTGCGAGAAGCTCCTCGCGCGAGGAAAATCTGCGGATGCCTTTCGCGTCGGCAAGCCCCTGCGCGAACGCCGGGTTTTCGTCGTAAACGCCGACGACCTCGCCGTATTTCATCGCGCAGTCGGTGTATCCGGGAGCGTGGACGTGCCATGCTCCGAGTATCGCGATCTTCAATCGAACGTGACCGCCTTTCCGGTCTTCGACGAGACGTAGATCGCCTCGAGGATCTCGGAGACGACGCACGCCTGCTCGGGCAGGACGACCGGATCTTTGTCCTCGACGATGGCGCGGATCCAGTTATACGCCTCGGTCTGCTGGGGCGAATTGCCGGCGCCCGAATAGAAGGCGACGCCGCCCGCGCCGAGGTCTACCTTGCTGTCGACCGCGCGGTTGAGATCGACTTTGTTGATGGTGAGCTTGTCGTTGAGGATCGAGAGACCTTCGCGGCTTCCGCAGAGGCGGCAGCTGCCCTCGGCGATCGGCTGCTCGGTGTTGAGCGCCCAGCTGGTTTCGAGCATAATGGTCGCGCCGTTCTTCATCACGATCATCGCGGCGGCGGATTCTTCGAGCGGCGTGGTGCTGACGCCGTTGTCGCCCCAGATGTTGCCGGCTTCGGGATGCTCGAGCTTCTTATGCGTTCTGCCGAGGACCATCTTCGGCTCGTAGTTGTTCATGAGATAGAGCGTGAGGTCGAGCGAATGGGTGGCGATGTCGATGATCGGGCCGCCGCCTTGCTCCTCTTCGTTCAGGAAAACGCCCCAGTTCGGCGTTCCTCTGCGGCGGATCGCGTAGCAGTTCGCATAATAGATCTCACCGAGCCTGCCCTCTTCGATATACTGCTTCGCATACTGCGACGCCGCCTTCTGGCGATGCTGATAGCCGATCGTCAGCTTCTTGCCGGTCTCCTTGGCGGCGGCGACCATGCGGCGCGCGTCGGCGGCGGACTTCGCCATCGGCTTCTCGCACATCACGTGCTTGCCGGCGTGAAGCGCGTCAATGGTGATGTCGGCGTGCTCTCTGTTCGGCGTCAGAACGTGGACGACCTCGATTTCGGGATCCGCCAGCAGTTCCTTATAGTCCTTGTAGACCTTGGCGTCGGGCGTGCCGTATTCTTTGGCGGCCTTCTCCGCCTTTTCGATGATGATGTCGCAGAACGCGACCATGCGGACGTTCGGAATGGCTTTCAGGGAGGGCATATGCTTGCCGTTGGCAATGCCGCCGCATCCGATGATGCCGACCTTTACGATTCTGTCCATAATCGGGATTCCTCCTGTAACGGAAATTTTTTTGGAATTTGCTGATTTTATTGTAGCATTTTCTCTTTTTCTGTGCTATAATAAAACTATGAGAAACTATAAGAAATCTCTTTTTCTCTTCGGAGAACGAAAGGAGAGCACGCATGGAATACTTTGTTGAGCCGGAAAACCGGCAGCTGCACGAGTACGGGATCGAATTTTTCCCGGAGATCCGTTCGGCGGCTTTGGTGACGGCGCTCTCGCACGTCCACCCGGCGGTGGAGATTCTCTACTTCAAACGGGGCGCCTTCCGCGTCGGGACCTCGCGCGCCGAGTTTACGGCGCAGCCGGGCGAGGCGGCGCTCTTCCGCTCCGGCGAGGTGCATACCATCTTTTGCGAAAGTCCCGACGGCGGACTCTATTATGTGTTAAAAATCTCTCCGCAATTTCTGATGCGGATCTTTACCGGGCAGGAGTATCTCTCGGACGCTCTGCTCTTTCTGCGCCGCGAGGACGCCGCAAAACTCCGCTTTTCCGCCGACGAGCTGCGCGGCGAGGCGGCGGACGCCTTCGAGCGGATGATCCGCGTTTACGAGGGGCGCGACCGCGACTTTTTCGTGCGCGAGCGGATCGCGGCGGCGTCGCTGCTGCTCGCTCTTGCGCGCCTTTTGCGCGACGGCGCCTCCGACGAGCGGGATCCCGGACTGAATCTGCACGCCGTCGCCGCGCTGTACGGCTGCCTCGCCTATATCAACGAGCATTTCGCCTCGGACGTCACCCCCTATGAATGCGCCGACCGCCTCCACCTGAGCTACAGCTATTTCGCCAAGCTCTTCCGCTCGCTGATGGGCGAGACCTTCAAGGATTATCTGCGCTCGGTGCGGCTCTCGGAGGCGAAGAACAAGGTGCTTCTGACCGACCTGCCGATCACCGAGGTGGCGAGCTCCTGCGGCTACGCGAGCCTCTCCTACTTCATCGCCGAGTTTCGCCGTGCATATGGGCTGTCGCCGGGACAGATGCGCCGCCGCGCCGCCGATCCGATCGGTACTTGACAGACGCCCGCCGTTGTGCTACAATAGAAGCGCCTTTAAAAAATAAAAAAAGCGAGGATGTACTATGAGCAAATTCGACGTTGCGGCTTATATCTGGCCGTCTTATACCGGAGACGAACTCCGCACCCGCATCTTCTGGCCGGAAGGATACGGCGAATGGGAAACCGTGAAGGCGGCGGTCGCGCGCTTTCCGGGGCATCAATGGCCGCGCAAGCCGGTCTGGGGCTACGTCAACGAGGCAGACCCTTGCGTGATGGAAATGCAGATCAACGCCGCCGCCGACCACGGCGTGAACGTCTTTATCTACGACTGGTATTGGTACGACGGCCGCCCCTTCCTCGAACAGTGCCTGAACAACGGCTTCCTGAAAGCGAGAAACCGCGACCGGATGAAGTTCTATCTCATGTGGGCAAACCACGACGTGCCGTATCTGTGGGATCGCCGCATCGCCTATCAGCATCTGCCCGAGCTGATCTGGCGCGGCAGAGTCACGCCCGACGATTTCCATATCATCGGCAGGCGGTGGCTCGAAAACTACTTCACCCTGCCGGAGTATTATCAGATCGACGGCAGACCGGTCGTCGGCATTTACGATCTCTGGAACCTCTACCTCTCCTTCGGCGGCGAGGAAGGCGTCCGCCGCGAGATGGCGTGGCTTGACGAAGAGGCGAAAAAATACGGCCTGCCCGGCGTGCATTTTCAGGTCGAGCTCACCGACGAGCCGCACCCCGAAATCGGTTCCTGCCCCGAACGGCTGATCGCGATGGCAAAACGCCTGCCCTTCGCCTCGGTCACCGAATATCAGTTCGCCGCCTTCACGAATATGAACCGCGAGTATTCCGAGATCTGCGAGGACGCCTACCGCCATTGGGAGGACGTGAAAAACACCTTCTCCGTCCCCTACTACCCGAACGTTTCGGTCGGCTGGGACAACACGCCGCGCTATCCGAATCACACCGACAACGTCGTCCGCGGCAACACCCCCGAAGAGGTCGAAAAGGCGTTCCGCCGCGCGAAGGAGTACGCAAAGCAAAACGGCGTGC
>CADBPA010000229.1 GCA_902796505.1 uncultured Ruminococcus sp. | reverse complement strand
TTTCTATTATAATATATGTTAAATCTAATACAAATCCGAAAAGGACCAGGCCATGACCAGAAAACAAGCAAGAGAAAACGCTTTTCTCCTCCTCTTCGAACGCAGAAGCAACCCTGCGGACACGGCGGAGGAGGTTTTTGCCCGCGCAGAAGAAGCGCGGGACGTCGAGGCAGACGAATACGTGCGCTCGGTATATTACGGAGCGGAGGAGCACGCCGGGGTGATCTCGGAGACGATCGCAAGGAATCTGATCGGCTGGAAAGCCGAACGCGTCTCGGCGGTATCCGCGGCGATCTTAACGCTTGCGACCTATGAGATCCTCTTTTGCGACGACGTTCCCGACCGCGTTTCGATCAACGAGGCGGTCGAACTCTCGAAAAAATACGATGAAGAGAAGGCGTACGCCTTCGTCAACGGCGTTCTGAACGCCATCGTGAAAGAAAAGAGCGCGGCGAATGGTTGACCGCGTATATCTGGGGATCGACACGAGCAATTACACCACCTCGGTCGCTCTCCTCGGCTCGGACGGCAGCCTGATCGCCAATATCAAGCGCCCCCTTCCGGTCAAACAAGGCGAACGCGGCCTCCGTCAGGCGGACGCGTTGTTTGCGCATATCAAGAATCTGCCCCCGGCAATGCAGGAAGCGAAAGAATATCTTGCGGGCCGATCGCCGGCCGCGATCGGCGTGAGCGAAAAACCGCGCAACGCCGAAGGCTCTTATATGCCCTGTTTTCTTGCCGGAATTTCGGCGGCGGAGAGCGCCTCCGCCGTGACCGGGGCGAAGATCTACCGCTTTTCGCATCAATGCGGCCATATCATGGCGGCGCTTTACGGCTCCGGGCGGTTCGATCTTCTCGGAAAGAGCTTCGCGGCTTTTCACGTCTCCGGCGGGACGACCGAACTGATCCGCGTGCATTCTTCCTCTGCGGAGGGCTTTCGCACCGAACTTCTCGGCGGAACGAAGGACGTCAACGCCGGGCAGATCATCGACCGGGTGGGCGTTCTGATGGGGCTTTCCTTTCCGGCAGGGCCGGCGATGGAGGAGCTCGCGCTGAGAAATACGAAAAAACCGCCGGTGCGCAGGATCCGCGAGACCGATCTTTCGGTCAATCTCTCCGGCGTGGAGAATCTGGCGGCGAAATTATACGCCGAGACCGGGGATCGCTCTCTGGTCGCGGATTTTACGCTCCGCACGATCGCAGGCGCGCTGATCTCGCTTTCGGAAGGTTACGAAAACCGGTACGGAAAGAGCGAATTCGTCTACGCCGGCGGCGTGATCAGCAATTCGATCATCAAATCGATGCTCGCCGGGCGCTTTGCGGCTTCCTTTGCGCCGCCCGCCCTTTCGGCGGATAACGCGGTCGGCGTCGCCTGCCTTGCCCGTTACGCCGACGAAGGAGGTGCCGGATGAATATTTCCGAACTGCGCGAGCGGCCGTCATCAAACGCCATGACGGTCAGCGCGCTGAACGAATATATCAAAGCGCGCATCGAGGGGGATCCGCTTCTCGGCTCGGTCAGTGTGACCGGCGAACTTTCCAACTTCAAACTGCATTCCTCCGGGCATCTCTATTTCACGCTGAAAGACGAAGGCGCGGAGATCCGCTGCGTGATGTTCCGTTCGAGAGCCGCCTCGCTCCGCTTTCAGCCGGAGGACGGCATGAAGGTGATCCTGCGCGGATCGGTCGGCGTCTATACCAAGGGCGGCAGTTATCAGTTTTATGCCGACGCGATGCAGCCCGACGGGATCGGCGCGCTGTATCTCGCTTACGAACAACGCAAAAAGAAGCTCGAAGAAGAAGGACTTTTCGATGAGGACCGCAAGCGTCCGATCCCGCGCCTGCCGATGTGCATCGGCGTGGTCACCTCCCCGACCGGGGCGGTCATCCGCGATATCATGCACGTGGCGGGGAGGCGGTTTCCGCTTGCGAAAATTCTGCTTTATCCCGCGCTCGTTCAGGGGGCGAACGCCGAAGAGTCGCTTCTGCGGGGGATCGATTATTTCGACCGGACGAAGTGCTGTGACGTCGTGATCATCGGGCGCGGCGGCGGATCGATGGAGGATCTGTGGGCGTTCAACGGTGAAAAACTCGCCAGAAGGATCGCCGCGGCAGAAATTCCGATCATTTCGGCGGTCGGGCATGAGACCGATTACACCATCTGCGATTTTGTTGCCGATCTGCGCGCGCCGACGCCGTCCGCCGCCGCCGAACTTGCCGTCCCGGACGCGAGGGAGATTTCTTTGCGGCTCGACGAGCTGGTCGCGCGTTGCGCGAAGGAACTGAAAGACCAAGTCGCGCGATACGAGGAGACACTCCGGGATCTTTCCTCGCGCCCCTGTCTGCGCGACGGGGAAGGACTCTTTTCTCCGGATACCGAAAAGCTTCGTTTGCTCCAGGAAAAACTCACCTTGGCCTTCGGCGATCGGATCGGCCGCTCGGAGCAGGCGCTTGGTCTGCTCTCCGGGAAACTGGACGCGCTCAGTCCGCTTTCGGTGCTCTCGCGCGGCTACGCCGTCGTACGGAAGGAAGGGAAAATCGTCCGCTCGGCAAAAGAAGTCCGGGAAGGCGATCTGATCTCGGTCCGCCTGCATAGCGGAGAGATCGAAGCCGCGGTCACAAGCCGCAACGAGCGGCGCCGCAAAGCGTCGGAGAAATGAGGAATTACGAAATGATGAAAAAAAGTGAAATGAATTTTGAAAAAGCGATGGAAAAACTCGCAAAAACCGTCGAGGAACTCGAAAGCGGCGACCTTTCGCTTGAGGAATCGCTGAAAAAATTTGAAGAGGCCGTCTCGCTCGTCCGTTTCTGCAGCGACGCGCTGGAGAATGCCAAGCAGAAAGTGCGCGTCCTGACCGAAGGCGGGGACGGGCAGGTCACCGAGCGGGATTTTACGACCGACGATGAGGCTTGATCTCTTTCTCTCCGAGCGCGGATACGCCAAGAGCCGGACGGAAGCCAAGGGGCTGATCGAAGAAGGCCTCGTTCTGGTCTGCGGCAGGATCGTCACAAAGCCCGCCTATTCGCTTTCTGCCGAGGAAGAGGGGGACGTGATCCTGCTTCGCCGGCAAAATCCTTACGTCAGCCGCGGAGGGCTGAAGCTCGAAGCCGCGCTCCGTCAATTTCCGGTCTCGGCGAAAGGGGAACTCTGCATCGACGTCGGCGCGTCGAGCGGCGGTTTTACCGATTGCCTTCTCCAGAACGGCGCCGAACACGTGATCGCGCTGGATTCGGGAAGCGGCCAGCTTGCGCTCTCCCTGCGCGCGGACGCAAGAGTCAGCGTTTACGAAAAATACAACGCGCGCTACCTGAAAGAAGAGGATCTGCCGTACCGGCCGACCTTCGCCGTCATGGACGTTTCTTTCATCTCCGCGACCTATCTTTTTGCGCCGCTTTACGCCGTTCTTGCTCCGGGAGCCGATTTCATCTGCCTCGTCAAGCCGCAGTTCGAAGTGGGCAGAGCGGGGCTCGGCAAAGGCGGGATCGTCCGGGATGAGAAACTCAGACGGGAAGCGCTCGCCAAAGTCCTCCGTTCGGCGGAGGAGGAAGGCTTTCTCGCAGGGGGCGCGATGCGCTCTCCGATCGAAGGCGGGGACGGCAATATCGAATATCTCATCCATCTGAAAAAGCCGGAATAAACCGGCGCCGGTGTGATCCGGCAGAGGTACCATTATGAAATCATTACGGAACGTATTTTTGCTTCCGAATCCCGGAAAAGACCGCGCCCTCGCGGTCACGCGCGCGGCCGCCAAAGTCCTTTCGGATGCCGGGGCGACGGTGTGGATCGACGAAAAATACCGGGACGATCTCGGCGGCGCGGCGTTGCTGTGCAAAGATTTCCCGGAAAGCGCCGATCTGATCCTCGTTGTCGGAGGCGACGGCTCGGTGCTGGACGCGTCGGTCATCGCTCTGGAACGCGATCTGCCGATCCTCGGTCTGAATCTCGGCAAGATCGGTTATCTCAGCGAGATCGAGCCGGAGGATCTCTCGTCTCTTACGGCGCTCCTTAGCGGCGAATACCGTGTGGACGAAAAAACGCTGCTGTCCGCCGACCGCCTGCGCGGCGGAGAGATCGTCGAAGAGTCCCGCCGTCTCGCCCTGAACGATATCGTGATCTCGCACGAAAATTATCTCGGCATCGCGGATTTTCTGCTTTCGGACGGCTGCGGCTCGGTGCATTATCGGGCGGACGGTCTGATCCTCTCGACGCCTGCCGGCTCGACCGCCTATTCGCTTTCCGCCGGCGGACCGATCGTTTCCCATAAGGTGGAGGCGATCCTCGTCACGCCCGTCTGTCCGCATTCCTTCTTCAACCGCTCGATCCTTTTCCCGACCTCGGATCCGATCGCGGTGCAGAACGCCTGCGCAGAGAATCTGCGCGTCAGCGTGGACGGCAGACATTTTACCGATCTTTTGCCGGGGGAGACCTGCCGCGTCCGGGCGTCGGAGAGGAAGATCCGGTTTATCACGCTTCATAGCGGCGATATGTTCGCCGCACTATTCAAGAAAATGAAACGCATGGAGGAAAACCAATGAAAAACGCAAGACAGAAGAAAATTCTGGAGTTGATCGCAAAATATGATATCGACACGCAGGAAACCCTGATCGGCAAGCTCGCCGAGGAGGGCTTTACGGTCACGCAGACGACCGTCTCGCGCGATATCAATCAGCTGAAGCTCGTCAAGGGCATCACGGCGGACGGAACGTACAAGTACGTCAGTTCCCAGCCGTCGGGGGAAAACGGCGTTCCGGTCCTCTCCTCGATTTTGACCGAATCGGTCGTCAGCGTGGTCGCCGCGCGCAATCTGATCGTGATCCGCACCTTTTCCGGCATGGCGAACGCGCTCGCCGTCTGCGTCGATTCCATGGGGATGAAGCAGATCCTCGGCTCGGTCGCCGGAGACGATACCATTCTTCTCATTCTTCCGACCGACGAGGCGGCGTGCGAGGTCGCGGAAAACCTCAAAAACGCCTTCGGCATTCACGATTGATCCATGTTAAGCTCGCTTCATATTGAAAACGCCGCCGTGATCCGGTCGCTCGATCTTGAATTCGACCGCGGATTCACCGCGCTGACCGGAGAGACCGGGGCGGGCAAATCGGTCATCCTCGCTTGTCTCGCTTTTCTCCTCGGAGCAAAAGCCAATCCGGAAATGATCCGCAGCGGAGAAGAGAGCATGATGGTCAGCGGCCTGTTCACCGGGCTGAACGAATCCGCTCTTGCCGCCGTTTCGGAAGCCGGCGCGGCGCCGGACGAAGAAGGAAATCTTCTGATCCAGCGCACCCAGAAGCGTGACGACCGCTCGCAGATCCGTCTCAACGGCAGGCAGATCAGCCTGACCGTTCTTCGCGCCATCGGCGCGGCGCTGATCGGCATTCACGGACAGAACGATACCCACACGCTGACCGATCCGGAAAATCACAGAAAGATCCTCGATCTTTACGCCGGAGCGGCTGAACTCTTGGCGGAATACGCGAAAGAGTATGAGTCGCTCGAAGCCGTCCGCAAGAAGATCCGCGAGATCGCCGAACGCGAACACGAGCGTGAACGGCTGACCGAGATCCTCGCCTACCAGATCGCCGACATCGACGCGATGGCGCTCAAAGAAGGCGAAGAGGAAGAGCTGATCGAGCGGAAATTGAAGATCCGTTCGGCGGAAAAGATCACGAAACAGGCGGGATTCGTCTATAAAGCGCTTCGCGGAAGCGAAAAGGGAAGCGTCGCCTTCCTGCTCGAACGCTCCGCCGCCGCATTGACCTCCCTTGCCGACGTCATACCGAAATTCGAAGAATACGCCGGTCGTCTGCGCGAATATGCGGACGGCGCCGGCGATATTGCGGAGGAAGTCCTCGCCGTTCTCGACGATACCGAGCCGGATCCCGAAGAATCGCTCAACCGCATCGAGGAGAGGCTGGAGGGGATCTCCAAACTGAAGCGCAAATACGGCCTGACGGTCGCCGCCGTGCTTGCCTTCCGCGAAAAGGCGGCGGCGGAACTCGAAGAGCTTCAGAATTCCGACGATCTGCTGAAAAAGCTTGAAAAAGCCGAAGCCGAGGCGTATGAGAAGACCGCGGCGCTTGCCGAACGCATCCACGCGCTTCGCACCGAAGCCGCAAAACGGCTCGAAAACCGCGTGTGCGAACTGCTCGCCTTTCTCGATATGCCGAAGGTCGTCTTTTACGCCTCCATCCGCACGGCGCGGGAGGGCGGCCGACTGATCCTCGGCGCAAGCGGCGCGGACAGGATCGAGTTTTTCATCAGCGCCAATCTCGGCGCGGAGCCCCAGCCGCTCTCCCGGATCGCGTCCGGCGGAGAACTTGCCCGCGTGATGCTGGCGCTGCGCTCCGCGATCGCCGACCGCGACGGGATCGAAACCGTCATCTACGATGAGATCGACGCCGGCGTTTCCGGAAAGACCGCGCGGAAAATCGGCATCCGGATGCTGGATTCCGCCGCCGATTCCCAAGTCATCGCCGTCACGCATTCGGCGCAGATCGCCTCGCTTGCCGATACGCACTATCTGATCTCCAAAAAAGCGGAAAACGGCGCGACCGAAACCTCCGTCCGTCTGCTCGACGAGGACGGCAGGATCGCCGAACTTTCACGCATCCTCGGCGGCATCTCGGTCACCGAATCACAAAAAGCCGCCGCCCGCGATATGCTGAAAGAAAGGGAGACCTACCGACGCAAAAACTGATCTCCCGGAAAGCGGGATCGTCTTTTGAACAGATCGCACGAAGAGATCGGAAACTTCTTTTATCGCGGCAGGATCCGCGCCGAGGAATACGCGGACGCCGCGCGCTACAGTACCTTCCGTGCCGGAGGCGTGCTCGAATGGGCGGTTTTTCCGCAGAACGCCGGGCAGGCGATCGAAATTCTGAAGTTCGCCGAGGAAGAAGGGATCCCGGTCAGGATCATCGGCAGAGGGAGCAACCTTCTGTTTTCGGATCGACTGCATCCCGGGATCTTTCTGATCACCCGGCTGATGCGCGGGATCCTGATCCGGGACGGACAGGCGGAACTTTCCGCGGGGGAAAGCCTTCCGCACGCGATCGCGTCGCTTGCCGCCAAAGGTCTTTCGGTCGCCGAAGAACTCTCCGGGATCCCGGCGTCCGCCGGGGGTGCCGCTGCGATGAACTGCGGCGCTTACGGAAAAGAAATCTCCGACGTCTTTTGTTCTGCTTCTGTTTATCTTCCGAAAAATAAAAATATTTCCACATACACATACGAAGATATGAAATTCGGGTATCGGCAAAGCGTCCTGCAAAGCGGCGGCGTTTGTCTGCTTTCGGTGACGCTTCTGACGAAGGCTTCCGATCCCGAAAAGATCCGGCGGCGGATCCTCGAATTCTCGGAAAAGCGCAGAGCCGCTCAGCCGCAGGCGCCGAGCCTCGGCAGTTTCTTCAAGCGTCCGCCCGGAGACTACGCCGCGCGATTGATCGATGAATGCGGACTGAAAGGCTGTTCGGTCGGCGGCGCGGCGGTCAGCGAAAAGCACGCGGGGTTTCTGATCAATCGCGGCGGCGCGAGCGCGCAGGATCTTATTTCGCTTGCCGAAACCGTCCGCGAGCGCGTTTACCGATCGACCGGCGTTCTGCTCGAGCCCGAAGCCGAAATCGTTTTATAATTTTACCGAATCTTGAAACACTAACCGAAAGGAGCCGCCATGTCGTTTTCCTCCGAGATCAAAGAGCAGATCATGCAGGAGTCCTGCAAACGCCCGTGCTGTCGGCGCGCGCTTCTGCGCGGTGCCGTTTTTGCCAGAGGCGAGCTGCGGGAGGACGGGATCTGCCTGCGCCTCGGCGCGAAAGAGATCGCGGCGTATCTCTCCGGATTGACCGAGGAGATCTATTCGAGATCCGGCGAGTTTCTTCCTCCCGAACGCGGCGGCAGGGGATGCCTCTTCCGCTTTTCTTCTCCCGCCGCCGAGCGGACGTTTGCGGCGTTTGATGAGGAATCGCTTCCGTACCGCAGGGAATGCCTCTGCTGCGAGGAGGCCTTTCTGCGCGGAATGTTTCTTTCCTGCGGCCGCGTTTCGGATCCGAGGAAGGGATACAGCGTCGAGTTTTCGCTCGCCGGCCGCGAGGCGCTTGCCGAAGGCTATTTTGCCGGGCTTTCTCTTTCGCCGCGGCTTGCGCAGAGGGGCAACGAACGCATTCTGTATTTTCATAAAGAGTCCGACGTCGAGGATATTCTCGCCCGGATGGGGATGCAGGATCACTCGCTGGCGATCATGGGCATCCGCGCCGAACGGGATCTTCGCTCGGAGATCAACCGCACGCGCAATATCGAAACCTTCAATATTCAGAAGGCGATGGATCTTTCGGCGGCGCAGGTCGCAAAACTGCGCAAACTCGATTCGCTCGGCCTGCTCACAAATCTGCCGGACGAGCTTGTGCGGACGGCGCGGCTGCGGATGGAATACGATACGCTGTCTCTCTCCCAGCTTGCCGCGATGATGACGCCCAAAATATCCCGTTCCGGGCTTGCGCGCCGGATGAAACTGATACTGAAAATGGCGGACGAGCTTCTCGCGAAGCATTGACCGCGAAGAAAGGAGCCTACCGTGGGAGAATTCGTTCATCTTCATCTGCATACCGAATACAGCCTTCTGGACGGCGCGACGAGGATCCGCGATATCGCCGACAAAGCGCTGTCCGACGGTCAGGACGCCGTCGCCATCACCGATCACGGCGTGATGTACGGCGCGGTCGAATTCTACGAGGCGCTGAAAGCCAAGGGCGTCAAGCCGATCATCGGCTGCGAGGTCTACGTCGCCGAACGCGGCAGACTGCGCAAGGAAGGGAAGCAGGACTCTTCGGGAAACCATCTGATCCTGCTTTGCAAGAACGCCGAAGGCTACCGTAACCTCTCCTATATGGTCTCAATGAGCTTTATCGACGGTTTCTATATGAAGCCGCGCGTCGATATGGAACTGCTCTCGTCGCATCACGAAGGACTGATCGCGCTCTCCGGCTGCCTTGCCGGGCGGATCCCGCGCCTGATCCTTTCGGGGGCGATGGACGAGGCTGAAAAATACGCGAACGAAATGAAAGCCCTCTTCGGAGAGGATTTTTATCTCGAAATACAGAATCACAGTCTCGACGACGAGCGCCGCGTCGCCTATGGGATCCGCATTCTTTCCGAACGCTGCGGTATCCCGATGGTCGCGACGAACGACGTCCATTATCTCGAACGCCGCGACGCCGATATGCAGGCGACATTGCTCTGCATTCAGACCAACAACGTCATCACCGACGGCAGGCCGTTCGGCTTTGAGACCGACGAGTATTACTTCCGCACCGCATCGGAAATGAAGGCGCTGTTTTCCGCCTTTCCGGGCGCTGTGGAAAACACCGTGAAGATCGCCGAAAAGTGCAATTTTGATTTCACCTTCAACGAACTGTATCTGCCGGATTTCGTTCCGGAGGACGGGCTGACGCATCCCGAAAAACTCCGCGCGGACGCCATGGCGGGCTACGCAAAACTCGAACGGGCCGGGAGATTTTCCTACGATCTGCATCCGAAAGAAGAATACCTCGCCCGGATGGAATACGAACTCTCGGTGATCGAAAGGATGGGCTTTTGCGCCTATTATCTGATCGTCGCCGATTTCGTCCGCTATGCGAAAAGCCACGATATCCCTGTCGGACCCGGACGCGGTTCGGGTGCTGCGAGCCTTGTCGCTTTCTGCGTCGGGATCACCGACGTCGATCCGATCGCCTTCGATCTGCTTTTTGAGCGTTTTCTGAACCCGGAGCGCGTTTCCATGCCGGATTTCGATATCGATTTCTGCTACGAACGGCGCGAGGAGGTCATCGAATACGTCAAACGCCGGTACGGCGAGGATCACGTCGCCCAGATCGTCACCTTCGGTACGCTTGCGGCGAGAGCCGCGATCCGCGACGTCGGGCGTGCGCTCGGAATGCCGTACGCAAAGGTCGATCCGGTGGCGAAGCTCGTTCCGCAAAAACTTGACGTCACCCTCGATCAGGCGCTGGAAGTCAAGGAGCTGCGCGACCTTTACGAGGCCGATGCGGACGTGCGGCGGCTGATCGATATCTCGAAAAGCCTCGAAGGGATGCCTCGCCACGCCTCCACACACGCGGCGGGCGTGGTCATCACCGAAAAGCCGACCTACGAATACGTTCCTCTTTCGTCGAGCGGCACCGGCGTCGTTACGCAGTTCGATATGAATACCGACGCGAAACTCGGCCTTGTCAAATTCGATTTCCTCGGTCTGCGCTATCTGACGGTCATTCACGACGCCGTTCGTATGATCCGCAAGAGCATACCGGATTTCGATCTGGAAACCATACCGTTTGACGACAGGGAGACCTATAAACTCCTCTCCGACGCGAGGACCGACGGCGTATTTCAGCTGGAATCCGGCGGCATCAAGCAGGTGTTGACAAGGCTTTGCCCGACCGCGCTTGAGGACGTCATCGCCGTCATCGCCCTTTACCGCCCCGGCCCGATGGATTCGATCAATACCTTCATCGCCCGCAAGCAGGGAAAAGAGCCGATCGTCTATTCGATCCCGCAGCTCGCTTCCATTCTTGACGTTACCTACGGCTGTATCGTTTATCAGGAGCAGGTCATGCAGATCTGCCGCATCCTCGCCGGGTACAGCTTCGCGCACGCCGATCTCGTCCGCCGCGCTATGGCGAAGAAGAAAGCCTCCGCGATGGAGGCGGAGCGCACCGCTTTTCTCGAAGGATGTGCGAAAAACGGGATCGCGGCGGCGGACGCGGAAAGGATCTTCGAGGAGATGTCCTCCTTCGCCAATTACGCCTTCAATAAGAGCCACGCGACCGCCTACGGCATTATTTCCTACCGCACGGCTTATCTCAAAGCGCACCATCCCGCCGAGTACTACGCCGCCCTGATGAGCAGCGTTCTGACCGACGCGCAGAAACTCCGCTCGTATATTGCGGACGCAGGCAAGCTCGGCGTCCGCGTCCTCCCGCCGGACGTCAACGAAAGCGAAGAGGATTTCTCGGTCAAAAACGGTGCCATTCGCTTCGGGCTGATGGCGATCCGCAACGTCGGCCGCCCGGTGGCGGAAGCGATCGTGCGCGAGCGCAGAAACGGCTCCTACCGCACCTTTGACGGATTTCTCGAACGGATGCGCGAAGCCGATCTCAACGTCAAGTCCCTCGAATATATGATCAAATGCGGCGTGTTCGATTCGCTCGGTCACTCGCGCGCAACGCTTCTTTCCTGCTACGTCGTTCTGCTCGATTCGGTTCACGAAAAAGCGCGCAACAACGTGTACGGGCAGATGGACCTTTTTTCGGCGGCAACCGAAACGCAGGGCAGCGGAGGGTACCGGTTCACCGAAATGCCGGAATATGAACTGCGCGATCTTCTGACCTACGAAAAAGAGGCTTCGGGGATGTATTTTTCCGGTCATATGATCGACGCGTTCTCGGAGGATCTCGAACGCAGAAAGCCCGACCGGATCGGGCAGATCCGCGAAGATTTCGCGCTTGCCGGAGAGGCCGGAGAAGAACTTTCGGTCAAATACCGGGACGGCGTGGAAGTCAACGTCGCCGGAATGATCACCGCGAAAAAGACCAAGCTCGTCAAAAACGGCGATACCATGGCGTTTCTGACGCTGGAGGACGATTCCGGCGAGATCGAGGTCATTGTTTTCGCCAAAAGTTACGGAAGATTCGCCGATCTGCTGCGCGAAGAATCCGCCGTATGGATCAGCGGAAAACTCTCGGCGGAGGACGACGACGTCCCGCGCCTGATCTTCCGTTCCGCGGAAGCGCTGATCCCGAACGGAAACGTCGCCGCAAAAGCGGAGACAGCGAAGCCGCAGCGCCTTTTCGTCAAGCTCCCGACGCTATCGGAGGAAAAACTTCGTCCGCTTTACCGCATCGCCATGCTGAATCCCGGCGAGGCAGAGGTCGCCGTTTACGCCGAGGATACGAAAAAGTACAGTGCCGTGAAGAATCTGTTCCTGGATCCGAGCGACCGGGTGCTGGAACGCCTTTCGGCTCTCTACGGCGAAAAAAACGTCGTTTTGCGCTGAAATTTTTCGAAAGATTTACATTTCGTTCATAAACGCGCGCAGATCCGCTCTTGACAGACGGCGCGCGGTGTGCTACAATAAAAACAGAAAATCAGAGGAGGTCTATGTATGTCCGCAACGTTTGATATTCTTCTTTGCCTTGCGATCGCCGTCGGATTCATCGTCGGCGCGGTGCGCGGTTTCGTGCGCTCGGTCGCAAAACCGATCCGGATCGTATGCGCCGGGTTTCTTGCTTATCTTTTGTGTTCGGTCATCGGGCCGAATCTGATCCAGCCGGTCGTTC
Source organism: uncultured Ruminococcus sp. (assembly GCA_902796505.1). GTDB lineage: Bacteria > Bacillota > Clostridia > Oscillospirales > CAG-272 > UBA1740. The sequence goes on along the minus strand of CADBPA010000229.1, from coordinate 3,682 downwards.
AGGCGCCGATCTCCAATCAGGTTTCCGACTTTCTCGTAGAGAAGTGCGAGACGCTGGACATCGACCATCTGCCGTCTCTTCTCAAATTTGCGGCGTCTCTTTGCAATCTCGATCTCTCCGCCTACGAAGGGGAGACGACCGAGGAGAGCGCGCATCTCATCGCCGAGGCGGTCGCAGAGCCGCTTGCGAGGATCCTTTCGATCGCGATCGCGTTCGTGCTTCTGTTCATCCTCTGCTCACTGCTTTTGCGGCTTCTTCTCGCCGTGATCGACCATTCGCTGAAAAACAGTCCGCTGAAAGGATTCAACCGCGCGCTCGGCTCGGTGACGGGCGGGCTGATGGGCATCGTCTGCGTGTGGCTCTTCTGTGCGCTCTTCACGTGGGTGGTCTCGCTGCCGGCGTTTGCCGAAGCCGAATGGGCGATCGAATGCCAGAAGGGCGTGGTCTATGGGCTCTTCCGCTCGATCGATCCGCTGGAGCTTCTGTTAAGTTTTTGATTCAAAAAGGTGATATTTCATGCAAATCCAATTGTGTTCCCGTTGTAAAAAACGCCCTGCGTCGGTGATGGTCACAAAAAACGAAAACGGAAAGACCGTGACCGAAGGGCTTTGTCTGATCTGCGCGCGCGAGCTCGGCATCAAGCCGGTCGAAGATATGCTCCGGAAAATGGGCATGAACGACTCGGATATTGAAAATATGTCCGAGCAGATGGACCAGCTGATGGAGACGGCCGCTCAGGATACCGAAGGGGAAAATCCCGAAGATCCGGACGGCGGCGCGCCGGCGATCGACATACGCAAGCTCTTTTCGAGTTTCGGCATCACTCCGAGCCAAAGCGAAGCGGATACGGACAAGCCGAAAAAAGAAAAACCGAAGCGGAATCCGAAAAACGACGAATCCCGCAAATTCCTCTCGATGTACTGCACCAATCTGACCGAGAAGGCCATGAACGGCAAAATCGACCGCATTGTCGGGCGCGATAAAGAGCTCGACCGCGTGATCCAGATCCTCTGCCGCCGGCAGAAGAACAATCCCTGCCTGATCGGCGAACCGGGCGTCGGAAAAACGGCGATCGCCGAAGCGCTCGCGCAAAGGATCGTCGACGGAAAAGTACCGGACAGGCTCCGCGAATGCGAGATCTGGATGCTGGATCTGACCAGCCTTGTCGCCGGAACGCAGTTCCGCGGCCAGTTCGAGCAGCGCATTCTCGGCCTCATCAAGGAAGTCAAGTCTGCCGGGAACGTCATCCTGATGATCGACGAGGTCCATAACATCGTCGGGGCGGGCGATTCGGAAGGCTCGATGTCCGCCGCCAATATGCTGAAGCCCGCCCTTTCCAGAGGCGAGATCCAGGTCATCGGCGCAACGACGCTGAAAGAATACCGCAAATTCATCGAGAAGGACAGCGCGCTCGAACGCCGTTTCCAGCCGATCACCGTGACCGAGCCGTCGATCGATGATACCGTCGCGGTCATCCGCGGCATCCGCTCCTACTATGAAAAATTCCACGGCGTGAAGATCTCGGACGACGTCGCAAAACGCGCGGTCATCCTTTCCGAACGCTATATTACCGACCGCTTTCTTCCGGATAAAGCGATCGACCTGATCGACGAAGCCTGCGCCAAAGCCGCGCTGAATTCGCCGGAACTCAACGAATACAAACGCAACGAACGCACGCTCGCGCAGGCGATCGAAGCGCAGGCGGCGCTCGAAGCCTCGATGCAGAAGCCGGAGATGCAGACCGAATCGAATTACAAAGAACTCGCCGATCTCAAAGCCGAGCAGATGCGCGTGGAACAGCGGCAGGAAGAACTGAAGCCGACGATCGCAAACCTTCAGCTGACGGTGGAGGATCTTGCGAACGTCGTCGAAGTCTGGACCGGCGTTCCGGCGTCCGATATCAAAGCCGGCGAGGTGGGCGAGCTGACCGGACTTTACGACCGCATCAGCGCAAAACTCATCGGTCAGGACGAGGCGGTCTCCGCCGTTGTCCGCGCCGTCCGCCGCAAGAGAGCAGGCGTATCCTATCGCAAGAGTCCGGTTTCGATGATCTTTGCCGGACCGACCGGCGTCGGAAAGACCGAGCTAGTCAAAGTCCTTGCCAACGAACTGTTCAAACAGCCCGAATCTCTGATCCGCCTCGATATGTCGGAGTTTATGGAAAAGCACGCCGTCTCGCGCATCATCGGCGCTCCTCCGGGATACGTCGGATACGACGAGGCAGGGCAGCTCACCGAAAAGATCCGCCGCCGTCCCTACGCCGTCATCCTGTTCGATGAGATCGAAAAGGCGCACCCCGACGTGCTGAATATTCTTCTCCAGATCCTCGACGACGGGCATATCACCGACGCGCAGGGCAGAGAAGTCAATTTTGAAAATACCGTCATCATTATGACGACCAACGCCGGCAGCGAGACGTCAAGCTCGATCTCCGGCTTTGCCGAAAAGCGCGAAACGCTCGCGAAGGACCGCACCGAACGCGCCCTCTTCTCCTTCCTGCGTCCGGAATTCATCAACCGCATCGACGAGATCATCACCTTCCGCCATCTCGACCGCGCCGATTTCCGCAGGATCGCCAGACTGCAGATCGGTCTGCTTGCGGACAGCCTTGCGGAGAAGAACGTCACCCTCAAGGTGACCGACGAGGCGCTCGACAAGATCGCCGATCTCTCCTATTCCGAGAAATTCGGCGCGAGAAATATGAAGCGCGTCATCGAGCGCGAGGTGGAGGACCGAGTCGCCAACATCCTGATCGATCACGCGGCGGAACACGTCTCCGCAATCGCGATCTCGGTCAAGGACGGTAACCTCGACGCCACCTATCTTTAAGTAAATCTTTTTTATCGGAGTTATATCATGGCAGAATGCACACACGATTGCTCAAGCTGCGGTCAGAACTGCTCGGAACGCAAGATCCCGTTCGAGCCGCAGAACAAGGCAAGCAAAATCAAGCACGTGATCGGCGTGGTCAGCGGAAAGGGCGGCGTCGGAAAATCGCTCGTCACCTCGATGCTCGCCGTCACGATGCGCCGCCGCGGTTATAAGACCGCGATCCTCGACGCCGACATCACCGGTCCCTCGATCCCGAAATCCTTCGGGCTTTCGGTCGGAACGGTCTACGGCGGCGAAAACGGTATGATCCCCGCCGTCACCAAAACCGGGATCGAAGTAATGAGCGTCAATCTTCTGATGGACGAGGAGACCAAGCCGGTCGTCTGGCGCGGCCCGGTGATCGCCGGAACGGTCAAGCAGTTCTGGTCCGACGTGTTCTGGGATGAAGTAGACTATATGTTCGTCGATATGCCTCCCGGAACCGGAGACGTGCCTCTGACCGTCTTTCAGAGCATCCCCCTTGACGCAGTCGTCATCGTGACGAGTCCGCAGGAGCTGGTCGGGATGATCGTCGGAAAGGCGATCAATATGGCGAATATGATGAACGTCAACGTTCTCGGTCTCGTGGAAAATTTCAGCTATCTGAAATGCCCGGACTGCGGGCGCGTGATCCATCCGTTCGGCAACAGCCGGGTGGAGGAACTCGCCGCAAACTACGCGATCCCCGTTCTTGCAAAACTCCCGATCGATCCGCAGACCGCCTCGCTCTGCGACAACGGCGTCATCGAGCTTTTCGAGGGAGATTTCCTCGAAGCCGCCGCCGACCGCATTGAACAGATCCCCGAAAAAT
>CADBPA010000228.1 GCA_902796505.1 uncultured Ruminococcus sp. | reverse complement strand
TTTCCTTCTGATGATCGTCTGCTACGTCCTGACCTTCCTGATCCCCGGCGGACGGTACGAACGCGCCGAGGACGGCAGGCTGGTCGAAGACAGTTTCACCGAGGTCGACGGCGGGATCCCCTTCTGGAAATGGATCCTCTCGCCGGTGCTGGTCCTCGGCGCTCCCGGCAATATGACCTTGATCGCCGTTCTGATCTTCCTTGTGGTGATCGGCGGAATTTTCTCGGCGCTGAACAGCTGCGGGCTGATGCGCTATATGCTCGATAAGATCGCGGCGAAATTCGGCGCGAAGAAATATCGGCTGATGGCGGTGATCATTTTCTTCTTTATGGCGCTCGGCTCTTTGATCGGCTCTTTTGAAGAATGCGTTCCGCTCGTTCCGATCGTAACGGCGCTCGCGGTCACTCTCGGCTGGGACGTGATCACCGGCGTTTCGATGAGCCTGCTCGCCGTCGGATCCGGTTTTGCCGCCGGCGTGTTCAACCCCTTCACCGTGGGGGTGGCTCAGAAGGTCGCCGGCCTGCCGATGTTCTCGGGCGCCTGGCTTCGTCTTCTCACTTTCGCGCTTATCTACGCGCTTCTCTTCCTTTTCACTTATCTGCATGCCAGAAAGGTAGAACGCCCGGAAGGCGAGGGAGAGGCAAAAGCCTTCCTTCCGGACAGAAAAATGGACCGCGCGCTGATCCTCTTCGGCTCGATTTTCGGAGCGGGCATCCTGATCGTCCTCTCCTCCGCGTTTCTTCCCTTCCTACAGGACTACACGATGATCATCGTCGCCCTGACCTTCCTTACCGCCGGCATCGCGGCGACGCTCGCCTCCGGTATGCCCCCGAAGCAGCTCGGAAAAACCGCTCTCCTCGGCATCCGTGATATGCTCCCGGCGATCCTGATGATCCTGATGGCGTCCTCGATCAAGTATACGCTGGAAGAGGCGAACGTCATTGACACGGTGCTGCACGGTGCGGTCGGTGCGGCGGAAAAACTTCCGCGCGCCCTGGTGATCCTCTTTATCTATCTGATCGTTCTTCTGATGAATTTCTTCATCTCCTCCGGCTCGGCAAAGGCGATCATGCTGATGCCGCTGATCGTTCCCCTTGCGGGAGTGTTCGGCATTCCGGCACAGCTTTGCGTGCTTGCCTTCGCGTTCGGCGACGGTTTTTCCAACGTCTTTTACCCGACCAACCCGGTGCTTCTCATCAGCCTCGGACTCGTCGATATGAGTTACGGAAAATGGGTGCGCTGGTCCTGGAAATTCCAGCTCGCAAATCTCGCGCTCACGGCGCTCCTGCTTCTCTTCGGTCTGGCGGTCGGCTATTGCTGACGCGGCACGATCGTCGCGTTTCGTAAAGAAACGGGGAGTTCCCCTCTCCGTCTCCGAAATACAAAAAACACCCCGGTCGGGGTGTTTTTTGTATTGGAAAACGGTATATTATTTTAAAGTCAGGTCGAGCCGTAGCGCCGCGTGGATCACCGAGAGCAGGCGGCGGTCGGGATCGCTGAAATGCCCGCCGGGATTCAAGGTAAAATCCACGGCAACGCCTCGCGTCCGACAGAGCGCGGCATAAGCGCGGGTATCGTCTTCCACCGAGCGCATCCGGGGATTTTTCGTCTCCTTCTCCCGATCGCCGACCGAAAGCGCGATCCCCCGCACTTCCCCGGCGAAAGGCGTTTTTTCCGCGAAAGCGAGAAATCCGTCGTACCAGAGCGAGCCGGAAGCCGAAGCGGCGCGGGAGAAAAGATCGGTCTTGTAAAGCGCGTAAAGCGAAAACAGACCGGCGAGAGAATATCCGGCGATCATCCGCTCGCAGGGGGTAACGCCGAGTTCCGCTTCAAGCGCCGGGATCGCCTCGCAGAGGCGACGGAGAAAATCGTCCGCACCCCCGGTGAAATCTTCGCCGCCGCGAAAAGCGCGCGGCGCCTGCCACGGCGAAAGGTCGCGCTCCCAGTTCTCGCAGGGGACGGTCACAAGATTGTATCCGCCGGGGAAAAAGGAAGGCTCGCCCTCTTCCATCCCGATGCGATAAACAATTAAAGAATTTTTATCTTCAATCTCTGCATAAAAATTCGTATTTCCGGCGGAAATCCGACGCCGTTTTTCCGGGGTTTCCCGGATCAGTTCAGGCATATCTTATTCCCTTCTCTGCGGTAATCCGTCGAAAAGAACGCCTGAAAGAGCGAGACCGCCTCCGCGACGTCCTCCGCGCCTGCCGTTTCGACCGCCGCGTGCATCGCGAGCTGGGGCAGACCGATATCCACCGTGGGGATCGGGACTTTGGTGTCGGCGATCGAGCCGAGCGTTCCTCCGCCGGGCAGATCGGCGCGGTTGTAGTAATTCTGCAGTTTTACCCCGTGGAGGCGGCAGATCTCGCGCAGAGCCGCGTCGGAGAGACCGTCGGTCGCATAATGCTGCGCCGCGTTGTATTTGATCACAACGCCGCCGTTCATCACCGGAGCGTTGGTCGGATCGGCAAATTCCGGATGGTTCGGATGGACGGCGTGCGCGTTGTCCGCGCTGACCATAAAACTCTGCTCCGCCATCCGCTCATAGGCCTCTCTGCTCCCGGCGACGCGCAAAAGCGTATCATAGAGGAAGCTGGACGCCGCACCCTGCTTGGTTGCAGAGCCGACTTCTTCGTTATCAAAAACGGCGAGTACCGGCGT
>CADBPA010000227.1 GCA_902796505.1 uncultured Ruminococcus sp. | reverse complement strand
GTTACTATAAAGATCCCAAAGCCACCGACGAGATCCTGCACGGCGATTGGCTGCTCACCGGAGATATGGCGATGGAGGACGCGGACGGCTTCATCTTCCTCGTCGACCGCAAAAAGGACGTCATCATCACCGGCGGCGAAAACCTCTACCCGGTGCAGATCGAGGACTTTTTGCGCAAGAACGAGCATATCAAGGACGTCGCCGTCATCGGCTTGAAGGACGATCGGCTCGGCGAGATCGCCGCCGCCGTCATCGAGGTCAAGGAGGGACACCGCCTGACCGAGGAGCAGGTGAACGAATTCTGCTCGGATCTGCCGCGCTACAAACGCCCGCGCAAGATCATCTTCGCCACCGTTCCGAGAAACCCCACCGGCAAGATCGAAAAACCGAAACTGCGCGAGATCTACTGCGGCGAAAGCGTCGTCGCACAGCAGAACGGCATCGACCTGAAATGATCTTTTTGCAAAGAAAGGTTATCATATTATGAAGAAATTACTTCTCGGCAACGCCGCCGTCGCGCAGGGCGCGTACGAAGCCGGCGTTCGCTTCGTCTCCTCCTATCCGGGGACGCCCAGCACCGAGATCACCGAGTGCATGGCGACCTACCCCGAAGAGGAGGTATTCGTCGAATGGGCGCCGAACGAAAAGGTCGCGGCGGAAGCCGCGATCGGCGCCGCGATCGCCGGAGGGCGCGCGATGACCTGCTGCAAGCACGTCGGGCTGAACGTGATGGCGGATCCGGTCTTTACCGACAGTTATATCGGCGTGGGCGGCGGCGCGGTGTTCGTCGTGGCGGACGATCCGGGGATGCACTCCTCGCAGAACGAGCAGGACTCCCGGCATTACGCGCGCGCGGCGAAGATCCCGATGCTCGAACCCTCGGATTCCGCCGAATGCCTCGCCTTCACCAAAGCGGCGTTCGACCTTTCGGAGGAATTTGACACCCCGGTCTTTCTCCGGCTCTCCACCCGCGTCTCGCATTCGCAGAGCCTTGTGGAGATCGGCGGGCGCGAGGATCATCCGCTGAAAGATTATGAAAAGAATATCGCCAAAAACGTGATGATGCCGGCGTTCGCGATCAAAAAACACGTGATCGTCGAGGGGCGGACGCAAAGGCTCAAAACCTATGCGAAAACTTCGCCGCTCAACCGCGCAGAGGACAACGGCGGAAAAATCGGCGTGATCACCGCCGGCATCTGCTACGACTACGCGAAGGAGGCGCTCGGCGACCGCGTCAACTACTTAAAACTCGGTATGGTCTTTCCGCTCCCGGAAGAACTCCTCCGGGATTTCGCCGGAAAATGCGAAAAAGTTTACGTCATCGAGGAGCTCGATCCGTTCCTTGAGGACGCCTGCCGCGCGGCGGGAATCGACGTGATCGGTAAACAAATCTTTACACTTCTCGGCGAATATACGCCGAACGGCATCCGCAAAGCGATCCTCGGCGAAGATCCCGCGCCGTCCGTCGCCGTCGAAGAAACCATCCCCGGCAGGCCGCCGGTCATGTGTCCCGGCTGCCCTCACAGAGGCACCTTTTACGTGCTGAAAAAACTCGGTCTTACCGTCTCGGGCGACATCGGATGCTATACGCTCGGCGCGGCGGCGCCGCTCTCCTCGGTCGATACGACGATCTGTATGGGCGCGTCGATCAGCGCGGCGCACGGCATGGCGAAGGTGCGCGGGAAGGAATTTGCGCACAAGCTTGTCTCGGTCATCGGCGATTCGACCTTCATTCATTCGGGCATCACCGGACTCATCGACATCGTCTATAATAAAGGGATCAACACCGTCATCATCCTCGATAACTCGATCACCGGTATGACCGGGCATCAGGACAACCCGACCACCGGGCTGACCATCCGCAAAGAGCCGACGCGTCAGATCGACCTCATCACCCTCTGCCGCGGCGTGGGCATCGACCGCGTGACGGTCGCCGATCCGTTCGACGTGAAGGAGTTCGAGCAGGTCGTGCGTCGGGAGATCGCCGCCGACGAGCCGTCGGTCATCATCGCCCAGCGCCCCTGCGCGCTGCTCAAAAGCGTGAAATATTCCGGGTGCGCCTCGGTGGACGCCGAAAAATGCCGCAGGTGCGGCATGTGCATGAAGCTCGGCTGCCCGGCGATCAGCCGGGATCCCGGAAGCGGCGCGATCCGCATCGACCGCGCGCAGTGCAACGGCTGCGGACTTTGTCAGAACGTCTGTCCGTTCGGTGCGATCGGAAAGGAGGGCGACTGATATGAAGGAAACCAGAAGCATTATGATCGTCGGCGTCGGAGGGCAGGGAACACTGCTCGCCAGCCGCATCCTCGGAGGCGCCGTCATCCGTCTCGGCTACGACGTCAAGGTCTCCGAAGTCCACGGAATGAGCCAGCGCGGCGGATCGGTCGTCACCTACGTCCGCTACGGCGACCGGGTGTATTCTCCGATCATCGATCGCGGCGGCGCGGACGTTATCCTCGCCTTTGAACTGCTCGAAGCCTATCGCGCGCTCCCGTGGCTCAAACCCGGCGGCAAGATCCTCGTTAACCGGCAGAAGATGGATCCGATGCCGGTCATCACCGGGGCGATGCAGTACCCCGAAAGGATCGAAGAGAAGCTTTCCGCCGTCGCGGACGTGACGGCGATCGACGCTTTGGCTCTCGCCGAAGAGGCGGGGAGCATCAAGGCGGTCAACGTCGTGCTGATCGGGCTGATGGCAAAGCAGACCGATATCCCGAAAGAGGTCTGGCTCGATACGATCCGCACCACCGTTCCGCCGAAATTTCTCGACGTCAATCGGAAAGCTTTTGAACTCGGCTACGCCAAAGCGTGACCGAAAAAACATGATTTGCAAACAATTGCTTACATACAGGGAAGGATTATGCCATACTTTGACGAAAAAAACGAAACGCTCTCCGAAGAGCAGCTGCGCAAACTTCAGTCGGAGCGGCTGAGAGAGACCGTCCGCCGCAGCTACGAAAACGTCGAATGTTTCCGCCGCCGTATGGACGAGGCGGGAATCCGCCCGGAGGACGTGCGGGGAGTGGAGGATCTCGGAAAACTTCCGTTCTCCTATAAGAGCGATCTGCGCGATTACTATCCCTACGGGCTCTTTGCCGTACCGATGGAACAGGTCGTCCGCCTGCACGCCTCCTCCGGAACGACCGGGCGGCGCATCGTCGTCGGATATACCGAAAACGACCTTTCGATGTGGGAGGAGTGCATCGCGCGGATGCTGACGGCGATCGGCGTCGGAAAAGCGGACGTCGTTCAGATCTCCTTCGGGTACGGGCTTTTCACCGGCGGCTTCGGCGTTCACGGCGGCGCACAGCGCGTCGGCGCGACGGTCATTCCGATCTCCTCCGGCAATACGCAGAATCAGATCCGCACGATGATCGACTTCGGCGCGACCGTCCTCTGCTGCACCCCCTCCTACGCGATGTATCTTGCCGAGGAGATCGAAAAACTCGGCGTGCGCGATCGGCTGAAACTCCGCGTCGGCGTGTTCGGCGCAGAGCCGTGGAGCGAAAAGATGCGCGCAGAGATCGAGGCAAAGCTCGGCATCAAGGCGTATGATATCTACGGCCTTTCCGAGGTGATGGGCCCCGGCGTCGCCTGCGAATGCCCCGAACAGTCGGGCATGCACGTCTGGGAGGATCACTTCCTCGTCGAGATCATCGATCCCGATACCGGCCGTCAGCTTCCGCCGGGCGAGTCCGGCGAGCTGGTCTTCACCTCGCTCACCAAGGAGGCTTTTCCGGTCATCCGCTATCGCACGCGCGACGTCTGCCGGCTGATCCCGGAGCGATGCCGTTGCGGCAGAACGCATATCCGCATGGCGAAGCCCGCCGGGCGGACCGACGATATGCTGATCATCCGCGGCGTCAACGTCTTTCCCTCCCAGATCGAGGAGGTCCTGCTCGCCGTCTCCGGCGGAGAGATCACGCCGAACTACCGCATCGTCGTCGACCGCGTCAACAACACCGACACCTTCGAGGTGGAAGTCGAAATGTCCGAAAGCTTCTTCTCGGATAACGTCCGTATGATCGAGACCTTCGAGCGCCGCATCACCGAACAGCTCCGCTCCACCCTCGGCATCGGCGCGAAGGTGCGCCTCGTCAACCCGAATTCGCTCGAACGGAGCGAAGGAAAAGCCAAGCGCGTGCTGGACCTGCGCGCCGGGAAAATCTGAAAAAAGCGAGGAAATGCAAACAATGGTTATCAAACAGTTGTCTGTTTTCTTGGAAAATAAGCCGGGATACCTTCTCTGCGCCGCCGATTCGCTTGCGAAAAACGGCGTCAATATCCGCGCGCTTTCTCTGGCGGACACCGCCGAATTCGGCATCCTTCGCCTGATCGCCGACCGTCCGGAGGAAGGGCGGCGGGTGCTTTCCGATCTCGGACTCGTCGTTCGTCTGACCGACGTTCTCGCCGTCTCGATGGACGATACGCCGGGCGGAATGCTGACCGTCCTCTCCTGCCTCGGCGAGGCGGGGATCAACGTCGAATATATGTACGCCTCCTCCGGCAGCGGCCGCCGCGCCGTCATGAGCCTGCAGACGTCGGACACCGCGCGTGCCGACGCGATCCTGCGCGAACACGGGATGGCGGAGCCTTCCCCGGAGGACCTTGCCTGAGTTTTTTGTCCTTGTGATCCTGTTTTCCCTCGCGCGTTCCCCATTTCAAAGCGCGAAAGCGCAGAAAGAGACACCGATGAAGAAACCTGACCTTCGCAAAGAACTTTCCGAACGCAAATACCGCCCCGCCAACCGCATCCTCTACTGGGTCTACTACTTTCTGATGACGAAGATCGTCGGGCGCAAATACCGCGCGCACTATGAGATCGTCGACGATATCAGCAAGTGCAAAGGTCCCTGCTTCGTCATCTTCAACCACCTCTCGCGCATCGACCATATGTACGTGACGGGGGCGTGCTATCCCCGGCGCGTCAACATCCTCGCAGGCTACAACGAGTTTTTCCGCTCGCACCTGCATACCGTTTTCAAACTCAACAACGTCCTGCCGAAAAAGCAGTACGTGAACGACGTCGGCGGCACGAAAGCGATTCTTTCGATACTCCGCCAGGGCGGATGCGTCGCGCTCGCGCCCGAAGGCCTCGCCACCAACGACGGTACGCCGAAGCCGATCGTCCCCTATACCGGCGGACTTTTCAAGAAGCTCGGCATTCCGGTCTATTTTCTCGAACTGCGCGGGCAGTATCTGCAGAATACAAAGGTCTGCCTCGACGAGCGGTACGGCGAGACCTACGCAAAGCTCTCGCTCCTCTTCTCGCCGGAGGACCTCGCAAGCCTCTCGGTAGAGGAGATCGACGGAAAGATCAACGAGGCCTTCCGCCACGACGAGTACGCTTGGCAGAAGGAGAAAAAGATCCGCTGGAAGATGCGCGGCGACGCCTGTAAAAACCTCGACCATCTCTGCTATCGCTGTCCGCGCTGCGGCGCGGAGTATCAGATGGAAGCCGAGGGCGATCTCATTCGCTGCAAGGCCTGCGGCAACGGCGCGCGGGTGGACGATTACTACGCCTATCATCCGCTGGACGAGAGCTGCGTGATCCCCGAAAGCCCGGCGGCTTGGGCGGCGCAGGAGCGCGTGCAGATCATCCGC
>CADBPA010000226.1 GCA_902796505.1 uncultured Ruminococcus sp. | reverse complement strand
GGTTTGCTGAAGGTTTACGTTCCTGGCGATTACGTCGGAGACGTTATGGGCGATCTCAACAAGCGCCGCGGCAGAGTGATGGGCATCGATCCCGTGGACGACGGGCGCGGAACGCAGGCCGTTATCGCCGAGGTTCCGTTCGCGGAAATGACCGATTACGTCATCTCCCTTCGCGCCGCAACGCAGGGCAGAGGCAAATTCACCTTTGACTTCATCCGTTACGACGAAGTTCCCGCCAATTTGACCGATAAGATCATCGCGGAAGCACAGAGAGACGCATAATTTTCAAGTATCCCGGAGATCGCTCCGATCTCCGGGATCGGTTTATCCCGAACGGAAATCTTTCTTATGAATCAGAATCCCGAAAAGAAACCGGAACAAACCCTTCCGGCGCCCGAGGCGGCTGTCGATCCGCGCCACGAAAATATCACGACCTACGATTCGCCTGCCTATGCGCCAAGGAAAAAGCGTTTCACCGACCGCAAGGACGGCAGGCGTCTGCGCAAGCTGACTTCCATGAATCAGGCGATCCCGTTCATCATGAAAAAGCGCAACGACGCGCAGAATCATTTTGAAGACGTGATCGACATCACCGAGATCGAAAAATTTCTCGAAAAGAAGCACGCGGAAGGCTATACCGATATGACGCTTCTGCACGTCATTCTCGCGGCGTACGTCCGCGTGGTCGCCGAGCGGCCGGGGATCAACCGCTTCATCGCCGGTCAGCGCGTGTTCGCGCGCAACAATATCCAATGCGTGATGGTCGTCAAAAAAGAAATGACGCTCGAATCGCCGGATACCGTCATCAAGCCGATCTTCGATCCGCGCGATACCGTGACGAATATCTATAAAAAATTCCAGCTGACCGTGAAAGAAGCGATCTCGAAAAACAACGATTTCGATAACACCGCCTCGGCGTTCAATAAGATCCCCCGCCCGATCCTGCGCTTTGCCGTCTCGCTGATGCACTGGCTCGATTATCACGGATGGCTTCCGCAGGCGCTGATCCGCGTCAGCCCCTTCCACGGCTCGATGATCATCACGTCGATGGGTTCGCTCGGTATTCCGGCGATCTATCATCATCTTTACGATTTCGGAAATCTTCCGATCTTCTTCTCCTACGGAAGCATTTTTTCCGCCGACGCCATCAAGCGCGACGGAACGAGGGAACCCCATCATTTCGTCACCTTCAAGGTCGTGACCGATGAGCGTATCTGCGACGGTTATTACTACGCCTCCGCATTCAAGCGGATGAAACGCTATCTGCAGCATCCGGACGCGCTCGATCTTCCGCCCGAAAAGGTCGTCGAAGACATCGATTAAGAAAAAAGCCGCTTTTTTGGCGGCTTTTTTCATATTTGATATAATTTTTAAGGCAGAATGAACGTTCCGCTGTCAATTTCCTGCTCGATGTCGCGGATGATCGCGGCGATCGCACCGTCTTTGCAATGCACCGTCACGCGGTCTGCGGCGGCCTTTACCGAATCGATCGCGTTCTCCACGGCATAGCCGATATCGGCGGTTTCAAGCATGGAAATATCGTTTTCGTAATCGCCGACCGCGATCGCGATCTTTGCATCGGAAAGCTTTTTTGCGCGGAGAAGAGACGCGCCTTTCGAGCATTCTTTCTTCATAAATTCGAGGCTGACCTCCCAGCTTCTTGCGGCAAAATACTCGCCGAGATCCCATCGCTGAACAGCCTCGGCGCCTCTTGTTCCGTTCTCCGTGGTATCGGTGATCAACAGCGCCTTTCGTGCGCGCCGTCCGTTCAAGCGGTCTCTTTGCGCGAAGTATTCTTCTTTGCTCCAGATGACGCCGGCGTTGTCCGGATCGTCTGCGAAATAGATACACACCGTATGATATCCGCAATCAAGTGCGAAGGCGCGGTCAAGAAGATCGTACAGTTTGTCGTCGCAGAAGCCTTCGTAAACCGTCCTGCCGTCTCTCGGATCGACGATCATACCGCCGTTGCAGCAGAGCGTATAGGTGTTCGCGCGGATCTTGTCCTCAAATTGCTTGAGAAAATTGAAGAGCCTGCCGCTTGCAAAGGCAAACAAGCCGCCCCTCTCCTGAAAATATCGGATCGCCGTAAGATTGTTTTCCGGAATGGTATCGTTCCAGTACAACGTTCTGTCCCAGTCGCTCAAAAGAAGAATCCCGTCAAATTTGCCCATTTTGTGCCTCGCTCATGGTTCGATGTGAAAGCGTTCCCGGTCGACGGTGACGGTCGAGATCTGCGTTTGCTCTCCGATCCGGATCACCGTTGCGCCGTTAAGATATACGTCCTCGTCCTCGTAATAGCCGCCCAGCTCGCCGGTTTTCAGCGCCGATGTGAGCCGGACGTCCCGGTACAAGATCGTAAAAGAGTTGCCGTGCTGATGTCCGCAAACGATATCGGTGACGTTGATTTCTTTCGCCGCCTCGAAAAATCCGTTTTGCAGCGTTCCGCTCAAAGAATAATGCACCTCAACGTCTCCGAGCGCGTCGGCGTCTCCTCTGCAAAAGGCGAAATAGGCGCCTGTAAATTCGGGGATCGGCTTATGGAAAAAAGTGATCGATTCCGGAAATCTTCCTCCGTTTGCCGCGCAGATCCCTTCGGCGTTCCAGCGCATCCACGCGATCTGCCGATCGGTGATCTCGTCGCCGTATCCTGCGTCAAGCATATAGATCGTACGAAGAATTTTACCGTTTTCGGTGATATTCAGCAGGTAATTGCCGAGAGAATCGAGATCGGAAGGACCGCGCGAGAAAAGCGAATAGCTTCCGCGCTCATAAATATCGCAGCAGGCGTTCCGGTCGAGAACGGCGGTTTCGTCGCCGTTTCCGTAATCGTGATTGCCGAAAACCGGCGCATAGGGAATTCCGAAGGAATCGAGAAAGCGGACGAGGGAGGTCAGCACGATCAGGTTTTCGTTGCTCCAGGTCTGGTCGCCGGTCAGCGTGATGAGATCCGGCTTCGTTTCCTCGATCAGGGCGGTGATCTCCTCCTCGATCATTTTCATATGAAAGAGATCTTCCAGATCGCACATCTGTACGTCGGCAAGATTGAGAATGACAAAATCTTTGCCGGGCTTTTTTTCGACCGTTCGGATCTCGTCGATCCGAAATTCATCGTCTTCGTTCCATTCGTTGACTACTTCGCGCCCCTTGTATCGGTGCAGAAGCAGAAAATATGCCGCAAGTCCGCAGAGAAGCCCGCAGATGAGAAGAACGGAAAGAATCGTCAATAAGACTCGGACGCTTTTTTTCAAAGAAATATTCCTTTCTACTCTGATTTAGGTTCAACTGAGTCTCACTTGGCGGAAAGCTCGACTTGCCATAAAAACGTTAAATTTTTTTATATAAATATGCACTTAAAAATGACATATTTAATTTGTTCATATAAAAATTCAGCAATTTTAAATAATCTTTAGAAACGGCATTTAATTCAATAACCAAGGCACCTTGTTTCTTAGCATAGGATTCCAAAAAATGAAACAGTTTTTCACCTAAATGCAAATTTCTTTTTGAAGGAATGACATATATTTCTTCCAAATAAAATATTTTATCATTTTTATGAACATAACTTTTATTTTTGGAAGCTTTTTCAAATTGTCCATGGGCGTATCCAACAATTTGTCCATCATCTACTGCGACAGCGACTATTTTATCTAAATAATAATCTTCCGAATCAGCTACAATTCCATTGCAGCAATTTTCATCGGCAAACATTTGGCTAAGCTTAGCCACCTTTCCGAAATTTTCCTTATCTGCAAACCTTATTTCCATAATTATTTCCTC
>CADBPA010000225.1 GCA_902796505.1 uncultured Ruminococcus sp. | reverse complement strand
CCGCCGGTCAGATAAAAGAAGAGATTTTCCTTCGTGCTGACCGATCGGCGATAGGCTTCGAGTTTGGAAAGCCCGATGGCGTTGACCGAGCCGATGCTGCCGAGGATGGAGGAGGCGAGGGGGGTCGCGCGGTAGACGAGGCTGTTCGAGAAGGTCGCAAGGCTTCCCTTGTCGTCCGATTCGCGGATCTCGGCTTTGATGCGCTTGCGCTCGGCGTCGATCTCCTGCCGGTCGAGGCAGAGGGGGGAGAGGAGCATCGCAAGATAGCGCGCGCCGATGGGGAATTTCGCCGTGCTCCCGGCGATATAAAACTGGATCATCTCGCTGTAGGTGGTGGCGTTCATATCGAGACCGTTGCGGTCGAGATCGCGGTAGAGCGCGCCATCCGAAATCTTTTCGACGTTGCGGATGGCGACGTGTTCGAGAAAATGCGTGATCCCCGCCTCGCCGTCCCTCTCGTAGAGCGCGCCGGCTTTGAAAAAGAGCGAGAGATAAAAGCCGTGCAGAGCGGGATTCTGGAAGGCGTGAACGGCGACGCCGTTTTCGGTATATCGTGTGATTTCCTGCATAGAAAGTTCAGTCCACGGTCCGGTCGATGCGATAGCGGATGATCTTGCGCGAGGTGTTTTTCAGAAACTCCTCCAAGCGCAGCTTCACGCGGCCGACCGCTTTGTAGCCGGCGTTTTTCGCGTTGATCTTGCGGACCTCTTCTTCAAAATATTTTTGCGGATTGTCGATGCCGCGCCGCATCAGCGCCTCGGCGTCCGGGAAGATCTCGGCGACGATCAGCTCAAGGTCGGGGTCGCTCTTCGATTCTCCCTCGTAGACCACCGCCTCGGACACGCCGTAGATCTGCCCGATATCGCTTTCGATCTCTTCGGGATAGACGTTTTTGCCGTTGGAGAGGATGATGAGATTCTTCGAGCGGCCGGTGATATAGATCCAGCTGTCGCCCCTGTCCTCTTCGATCCTGCCGAGGTCGCCGGTGCGGAACCAGCCGTCCTCGGTGAAGACCTCCCGCGTCGCTTCTTCGTTGCGGTAGTAGCCGAGCATGACGTTCGGGCCTTTGTAGCAGATCTCGCCCTCGCCGTTTTCATCGGGAGAAAGGATCCTGACCTGCCCTTCGGCGATCGGCCTGCCGACCGAGCCGGGTCTTCTGCACTCGTTGCGGTTGCAGGAGATGAGGGGGGCGCACTCGGTGATGCCGTAACCGTTCAGGATGACGATACCGATCGACTCGAAAAAGTCGATGATCGCCTGATTCAGCGCGGCGCCGCCGCAGATGATCATATGAAGCTTTCCGCCGAAGGAGGCGCGCACCGAGCGGAAGAGCAGCGGCCGCAGGTCGATACCGACCTTGCGCAGGGCGTCCGAGATCCG
The DNA here is from genome assembly GCA_902796505.1 of uncultured Ruminococcus sp. Taxonomy (GTDB): domain Bacteria; phylum Bacillota; class Clostridia; order Oscillospirales; family CAG-272; genus UBA1740. Next base: position 16,407 of record CADBPA010000225.1, on the reverse strand, counting down.
GATCATGCGGCGCAGCATTCCGAGCTTGCCCTCCTTCTCCGCCGTCGCAAGGATCCTTTTATAGAAGGTCTCGACGAAGAGCGGAACGAGGATCAGGTGGGTGGGCTGATATTCTTTCAGTTCGGAGGGGATATAGCGCAGACCTGCCGAAATGCAGATCTCGCTTCCCTGCGCGAAATGCCCGACGAGATTGACCGTCGAGCCGAAGGTGTGGTGCGGCGGAAGGACGAACATCGTGCGCCGGGTGATCTGAAAATAGTACATCGCGCATTCCATATCCGCGCAGATATTGCGCTGGGAGAGCATCACGCCCTTGCCCTTTCCGGTCGTGCCGGAGGTGAAGACGATCGAACTTACCGAGTCGATATCGATCTCGTGCCGCTCGTACCAATCGATCACGGCGGGCTCTGCGATCGCGCGCTCGCCTGCCGCGCAGAAATCGGCAAAGGACTCGGCGAAGTCCGCGGCGTCTCCGAATTCGACAAAATCGCGCAGCGACGGAACAAGAGCGCGCAGCTCTTCGATCTTCTTTCTCTGCGCGCCGCCGTAGAACACGCAGGAGCATTCCGCGGTATTGAGGATGGACGCCGCGTCCGCGACCGGAAGCTCGCGGTCGATCGGGACGGTGATCACACCGGCGATCGGGAGCGCAAAATAGGTGAGGAACCACTCGACCGAGGCGGCGCCGATCATGGCGATCTTCTGCCCGGCATAGCCGCGGACGTGCGCCTCCGCCGCGAGCGCGCGGACGGTCTTCCGGCAGGCGGAAAAGGAGACGGTCTTCGTCTCTTTGTCGGTCGGCTTGTCTTTATAGCGGAACGCCGGGCGGTTGGGAAACCGGTCGGCGGCGTTTTCCACCATTTCGCGGAAATCACGGAATTTGGTCGTTTCGTAGAGGGGATACGGACGCTTACGGTTGCGGAAAATCATCGTTTTATCCTTGATCCTTTCATCACGTCGATTATGCAGGTGTACAGAAAACGGGAGAGAAAAACGGGATTCGCGCGAGGGAAAGGTGCGGAGGTATCTGCGATCAGTCGATCGTCTTGTCGATCTTGAAGCGGATGATCTTGCGCGAGGTGTTCTTGACGAATTCCTCCGAGCGGAGCTTGACCCTGCCGACCGCCTTGTAGCCGACGTTCTTTTCGTTGACCTTGCGCACTTCCTCTTCAAAATATTTCTGAGGATCTTCGATATGGTGCATTTTCAGGGCTTCCTCGTCCGGGAAGATCTCGGCGACGATCAGCTCCAGATCGGGATTGCTCTTCGATCTGCCCTGATAGACCACGACCTCGGACACGCCGTAGATGCCCTGCAGATCGGTCTCGATCTCCTCGGGATAGACGTTTTTGCCGTTGGAGAGGATGATGAGGTTTTTCGAGCGGCCGGTGATGTAGATCCAGGGATCTCCGTCATAGACCTTGATATAGCCGAGGTCGCCGGTGCGGAACCAGCCGTCCTCGGTGAAGACGGCTTTCGTCGCCTCCTCGTTGCGGTAGTAGCCGAGCATAACGTTCGGGCCTTTGTAGCAGATCTCGCCCTCGCCGTTTTCGTCCGGATCGAGGATCTTGACCTGACCGCCGACGATCGGCATACCGACCGAGCCGTTCTTGCGGCATTCGTTGCGGTTGCAGGAGATGAGGGGGGCGCACTCGGTGATGCCGTATCCGTTCAGGATGACGATACCGATCGACTCGAAGAAATCGATGATCTTCTGGTTGAGCGCGGCGCCGCCGCAGATGATCATCTCGATCCTGCCGCCGAAGTTTTCGAGGACGTCCTTGAAGAGCTTTCCGCGCAGATCGATCCCGACCTTGCGCAGAGCGTTCGAGAGCTTGATGCCCTTCTGCAGCTTTGCGAGCTGCCCGGATTTCTCCGCCGCCGCGAGGATGCGCTTATAGAAGGTCTCGATGAAGAGCGGAACGAGGATCAGGTGGGTAGGCTTGAATTCCTTCAGCTCGTTCATGATATAGCGGATGCCGGAGGAGATATAGATCTCACAGCCCTGCGCGTAGTGGCCGACGAGGTTGACCGTCGAGCCGAAGGTATGGTGCGGCGGCAGGACGAAGAGGGTGCGGTAGGTGATCTGGAAATTGTACATTCCCTGCTCCATATCCGAGCAGATGTTGCGAAGCGAGAGCATGACGCCCTTGCCCTGCCCGGTCGTGCCGGAGGTAAAGACGATGGACGCCATTTTGTCGATATCGATCTCGTGCGTGAAATAGTAGTCGCGCATTCCGGGATCCTTGAATTTCTCCTCGCCGGCGGCGCGGATCTGCTCAAAGGACTCGGCGCGGTCGCTCCCCTCGCCGAATTCGACAAAACCGCGCAGCGACGGGACGATCTCGCGCAGCTCGTCGATCTTCTTTCTCTGCGCCTCGCCGTAAAAGACGTAGGTGCATTCGGCGGTGTTGAGAATGGACGCCATATCCGGGACGGGGAGCTCCTTATCGACCGGAACGGTGATCGCGCCGACGTTCATCAGCGCAAAATAGCTGAGAAACCATTCGACCGAGGCGCCGCCGATGATGGCGACCTTCTGCCCTTCGATCCCACGGGAGTGCATCTCCGCGGCGACCGCGTGGACGATCTCGCGCGTTTCTGCGTAGCTTACGGTCTTGGTTTCGGGATCGTCCGGCTTTTCCTTATAATAGAAGGCGGCGCGGTCGCCGAAACGGTCGGCGGCGTTTTCCACCATCTCTCGAAAATCCCGGAATTTTGTCGTTTCATATTGGGGATAATTATGTTTTCTGTTCTTGGTATTCATCATTTTGTCCTTTCTTGGGAAACCGGAAGATCTCGGGCGATTTTCCGACAGATACCATTATAGCACGCATAGAGGAAAAAGTCAAGTATTTTCGGGCGCACGGACGGCCGGGCGGATTTCTGCCGATCCGGGCTTGACATTTGTGCGAAAAAAGGATATAATATACGGGATACGAAAAGAAAGAGAGGAGGGAGCGTATGGCGCGGAAACTGCCCGAAGAATTCCGCCGCCGGATGGCGGCGCTGCTCGGAGAGCAGGCGGAGGCCTTTTTTGCCGCGCTTGAGACAGGCGCGGCGGTGCGCGGCGTGCGGCACAATCCGATCAAGGTCTGCCGCGAGGACTTTCTCGCCTCCTGCCCGATCCCCCTTCTGCCGCTTCCCTACGCCGAGGACGGCTTCTACACCGAAGCCCCGGCGCGCGGGATCGGGAGCCATCCGTTTCACCACGCCGGCATGGCGTATCTGCAGGATCCCGGCGCGATGGCGGCGCTCTCGGCGGTGAAGCTCTCCCGCGGCGACCGGGCGATCGACCTCTGCGCCGCCCCCGGCGGAAAATCCTCGCAGATCGCGGCGATGATCGGAGAGGAAGGCTTTCTGCTCGCCAACGAATTTCAGCCGAAGCGCGCACGCGCGATGGTCGGCAATTTCGAGCGGCTGGGGATCAGAAACGCCTTCGTCACCTCGCTCGACACGGCGGTATTTCCGAAGCTCTTTTCCGATTGGTTCGATTTCGCCCTCGTAGACGCGCCCTGCTCCGGCGAGGGGATGTTCCGCAAGTCCGACGAGGCACTCGCCGATTGGAATATCGGAAATATCGAAGCCTGCGCCGCGCGGCAAAGGGAAATTCTCGAAAACGCCTCCGGGCTCGTGCGGCGCGGCGGACGGCTGATGTACTCGACCTGCACCTGGTCGCCCGAAGAGGACGAGCGGATCGTGGACGAATTTCTCGAAAACCACCCCGACTACCGGCTGATCGACGCAGACGAACGGGTGCGCGCGGTGACGGCGGACGGCGTTTCTTTCCCCGGCGCAAAGCACGGAGACACCTTGAAAAAATGCCGCCGCTTCTATCCGCATCTCTTTCCGGGCGAGGGGCAGTTTCTCGCGCTCTTTGAGCGCACGGGCGGCGGCGCGGAGCGAAAGATCCTTTATCAGAGCGCCGGAAAGCCGCTTGGGAAGGAGGAAGAGCGCGCCCTGCGCGCGGCGCTTGCCGGAATGATGGAACGGATGCCGGAGGGCGTTCTTCTGCGTTCGGGCGAGCAGATCGTTCTCGCGCCGCAGGTCCCCCTGCCGCCGAAGTCGCTCTTTATGGCGGGCGTTCTGCTCGGCGAATGGAAGGGCAGGACCTTTCAGCCCTCGCATCAGTTTTTCTCGGCGTACGGAAAGGACTTCCGCATCCGGATCGATCTTTCGGACGGCGAGGCGCTATCCTATCTGCACGGCGAGGAGATCGCCCTCTCCGACGAACGGTCGGGCTATGCGGCGGTCTTCTGGCATCACGCTGCGCTCGGCGGCGGAAAGCTTTCGGGCGGACGGCTGAAAAACCACTATCCGAAGGGACTTCGCAATCCCTCGGCGTCCCTGCCGGATCTTTCGGCGGAGGATAGACAGAAAGACGGGGACTGACTCCCCGGCGCAAACCGGATCACAAAATAAATCATACAAACCGAAAGGAAAGATTCAAAATGGCAAATATTCTTGCAACCGTCGGCGGTCTGCCGATCACCGACGACGACGTCAGAGATTTTCTCGCCGGCATGGGCGAGAGCGGCGCGGCGTACGACAACCCTCAGGGGCACGCCGCCGTTCTTCAGGAGCTGATCGGGCAGAAGCTTCTCCTGCTCGACGCGAAGCGCAATCTGCTCGAAGCCGAGCCGGCGTTCCGCGATCAACTCGCAAAGCTCAAAGACCGCCTGCTCGCAAGCTACGCGGCGGAAAAGGCGCTCGCCGGCGTGACGGTTACCGACGCCGAGCTGCAGAGCTACTACGACGAAAACAAAGACCGCCTCGGCGGCGGCGAAACGGTGAACGCCAGCCACATCCTCGTGGACAGCGAGGAGAAAGCAAAGGCGATCTACGGGGAAATTCAGAGCGGAACTATCAGTTTTGAGGACGCGGCGAGAAAATACTCCTCCTGCCCCTCGAAGGAAGAGGGCGGCTCGCTCGGCGAATTCGGGCGCGGACAGATGGTGCCGGAATTCGATCAGGCGGTCTTTGCGATGGAAGTCGGGCAGATCACCGAGACGCCGGTCAAAACGCAGTTCGGCTACCACCTCATCCGGCTGAACGCGAAAAACGAGGGCAAAGTCCCTGCCTTCTCCGAGATCCGCGACCGCCTGCGCCAGGCGCTCCTCGCCGAAAAACAGCGCAAGGCGTACGAAAGCCGGATCAATCAGCTGAAGATCCTCTACCCCGTGGATATGCACTGATGGAAGGATCAGCGCAGGCGCAAAAAGAAGAGGCGCTCCTTCTGCGGCGGCTGACCGAACTGGCCGGGCGCGCCGGGGAACGCGGCTGTTTTCTCTTCACCGAATTTTTAGGTCTGCCCGAACAGGCGGCGCTCCACATCGCCGAGAAGAACTTCCCCGGCGGCGCAAAATACCGCCTCTTCGGAGGGGCGGACGGCTGCGAGCGGCAGATGGCGCGCTTCGGCGATCCCGAAGAACTCGGATACGAGGAGGACTTTCCGATCACCCTGCTGAAGATCTCCCCGAAAGAGGAAAAATTCGCCGAAGCCCTCACCCACCGCGACTATCTCGGCGCGCTGATGAATCTCGGAATCGAGCGCGACCGGCTCGGCGACATCGTGATCCGCGGAAAGACCGCCTACCTCTTCTGCACCGAAGAGATCGCGCCGCATCTCGCGGAGAGCCTTTCGAAGGTGCGCCGCACCGACGTGGTCTGCTCGGTCGCCGACTCGCTGCCGGAGGGCGAGCTCTACCGGACGAAGCCCGTGACGGTACAACTTTCGGGCGAGCGGATCGACGCCGTGGTCGCCAAGGTCTTTTCGCTCTCGCGCGAGGCGGCGCAGGCGCTTTTTAAGCGTGGGCTGGTGTTCTCCGACGGCAGGGCGGTATCGAACGATTCGGCGGCGCCGAAGCCCGGTGCGGTCATCAGCGTGCGCGGATACGGCAGAATGATCTATCGCGGGATCGCTTCCCTCTCGCGCAAGGGAAAACTGAACGTGCTGGTGGAAGTGTATGTCTGATCTCCTGATACAAAAAACCGGGGCATCCCCGGTTTTTTCTTACTTTATTCCCGATTTTTTCTTACTTTTCTTTACAAAAACAGCCCTCTCCGAAGAGAAGGCTGTTTCTTTTTCCCGGAAAAGCGATCCGGGAGAGAATGCGGATCAGTGCGTGAAGGAGAACATCAGGCCGAAGCCGCCGTGGTTCATCGCGATATGATCGCTTGCGGCGTACTGCGACTTGTAGAGATCCACCCGTCCAAGTGCCTCGATCGGCATGGGAGTACTCTGCTGAAGCTGATCCGGGCTTATAAGATAACGGTTATTATCTTTATCTATATTGACGAAGAGTAAGGAGTTAGCGTCCGTACCGTCTCCGACGTTGAAGAACGGAGCGATCGCGCTGGCCTGCTGATAGATGCCGGTGCCGGCGGCGTAGATCGACTGACCGAGGACGGTGTCGGTATTGCGGTTCAGAACGGTGGTGCCATTCGCGGTGGTGATACTGACCTTACCCTGCGTTGCAAAGCTTCCGACGGTCTCGGCGGCGTTCGATCCGTTGGACATGATCAGGGCGATCATATTCATCTTGCTTTCGCCGTTCGTGTAGCTGCCGAAGCCGTACTTGCTCTGCGCGAGGACGTCCGACATCATCTTGATCTGCGGCGCGAGGGTGCTTGCGCCGACCGCGGTGAACCAGAGTTCGTTACCGTTGACGTAGCTTTCGAGAACGCTGTTCTCGGCGACCATGTTCGGAATACGGGCGGTTTCGGTCGGTCTGACGTGCTGGAGGATGACCAGAGGACCGCCGGCGCGCTGGATATAGGAATCCTTGACCTGCAGTTCGGCATAGCCCCAGACGAAGGAGGCGTTCTGGTAGGAGTCGAAGCACTTCGAGTGATCGACGATCGTGACCGCCTTTGTGGGGCTGTTGTCGTCATCCGGGAAGTAGTTCAGGAAGAAGCACTTCGAGATGGTGTTCTCGAAGGTCAGCGTGCAGGAGCTGTTCTTTTCGAGGATCAGACCGCCGGCGGAAACGAGGTAGCCGTCCTTGTCGGTCTTTTCGTTGCGGTTGGCGTTGCCCTTGAAGCTCAGGTTATTGATGGTCACGCTCGCGCCGTCCTTGCCTTCCACGCCGTAGAAGCGGAAGAGCGCGGTATTCGAGAAGTCGCCGCCGTAGGTGACGTCGCCGGCGAAGGCGTCCTTCATACCGGTGGACGGAACGGTCGGGAAGGATTCTGCGCTGAGGGTGAAGTAGTTGCCGTAGATCACGTACTGCTCGTTCTCGGCAAGCTGGCGCTGGAAGATATCCGCGCCGTCGTAGAGGAACTGCGAGCCGGTCGGGATCACGGTGTTATCCTTCAGGGTGATCTCCTTGGTCGAGGCGACCTTGAAGCCGTCGGGAATATCGTCGATCGTCAGGGTGATGTCGCTCTGGAAGATCACGGCGTTCGCCTTGACGCCGGTGTAGCCGATATCCTCTTTGAAGTCCTTCCAATCGGCGTAGCCGTTCTCATTCCAATTGTGGTTTCTGCCGTCGGTGTTGTCGATGACCGAGAGATCGCGCGCGGTATAGACGTTGTAGCCGTCCACGACGCGGATCTCGGCGGTGACGGGGGAGTAGCTGTAGGTATAAAGCGTCGAAAGCGGAGTGACCGAGAGCGTAAAGGTATGCCCGACCGCCTCGGCGGTGAACTGATAGCTGCCCTTGACGTTGTTCGCGGTGACGATCAGCGTCTCGCCGCTATAGTATTCGGTCGTACCGGTCGCGCCGCCTGCGCGTGCGGTCAGAGCCGTGCCGTCCATCGTGATCTCGGTGCTCTGGACGAGCGAGGAGCCGTCGATGGTATTGCCGGCGCCGTCACGGAGAACGACGGTCGGGCGGAAGCGGAATTCGTTGTCGTCGCCGACGTAGAAGGCGGTGTCGCGCCCTGCGAAGAACTGTCCTTCAAAGGCTTCCTCGCCGTAGGCGGCTTTGCCTGCGTTCGTCTTGACGTTCTGCGAGGCGGTATAGTTTGCCGGAGTCGAGAAAACGATGACGCTTCCGGCGGAAACAACGATCTGCGCGGAGAGGCTTCCTGCCTTGCCGGTGTAAGGATCGGCATAGCCGAAGGCGACGGTCTTGGTGCCGGCAGCCGCGGTATCGACGGTCGGAAGGGTGATCTCGGCCGCAGTCAGCGTCTTGGAATAAGCGGCGGGATCGTAGGTGAGGACGATCGTCACGCCCGAAAGATCGGGGGTATCGCCAGGTTTGACGTAGCCGGGAACACCGTTCAGCACCGCAGAAACGAGGGTGGGAGCGGTGACTTTCACGACGAAGCTGACGGTGTGCGAGCTGCTGAGAACCGGATCGGTGAAGCTGACGCGGACCGAATACTCGCCGGCCTTGGTCATATCCACGGCGGAGGTATCCACCGTCAGGGCAGCGCCGGACAGAACGACGTCGTACGCGCTGTCGCTATAGCGGACGCCGACCGAAACGCCGGAGAGATCGGCGAGGGTATCGCTGACATAATACTCGGTTTTCAGGCCGGTCGTATCCGCCGCGGTATTCGCCGCGTCATAGGTCGGAGCCACAACGGTGATTCTGACGGCTACCGTCTTGATCGTTCCGAATTCATCCGAGAAGGTGAATTCCACGTCGTGCTCTCCTGCGGTCGTCAGAAGGCCTTCGGTGCTGAAGGTCAGGCTCGCGTCGGTATAGGCGATGGTTTTGTCCTTGTCGTCGTCTTCATAGTCGACCGTAAAGGTCAGGCCGGTGAAGTCGATCGTGTCGAGATTCAGTTTATAGGTGAGTTTGACGTTTTCGGTATTGGCGGTGATGCCGAGGAAGCCCGGAGCTGCGACCGAGACTTTGAAGCTCGTCTCGCGGACGGCATCCTCGAATCTCGGATCGGCGTAGCGGACGGTGACCGTCTTTTCGCCGAGCTCATCGGTGAGTTTTTCGGTGCCGATCAGCGTCAGATCCTCCGCGCCGACGGTGACGTTATAGGAGGCGTTGTTGTAGCGAACCTCCGCCTGAATGCCGGAGAAGTCGTAGGCGTCGAACTGATAGTAGTCGGTCACCACCGATCCCGCAACGACCGAGATCGAGACAAAGCGAAGTTCGACCGTCACGGTGAAGGTCATACTGACCTTATGGCCGTAAACGTCGGTATAGGTCGCGGTGACGAGTTTTTCGCCTTCCGCGGCGGTCAGCTGCGCGATATTCTCGCCGTCCGCGAAGGTCATCGTCAGGTCGGAAGCGGAAAGCTCCCTGCCGTAGGAATTGCCTTCCTCATAGGTCAGCTCTGCGCGGAATTCGCTCCAGTCGTAGCTTTCGCCGACGCCGACGACGGCCGCGTAAGTACCTGCGACGGGAGCAAAGCTCTTGACGGTGGGATTGCCGACCGCCACGGTGAAGGTCGTGGTCTTGGTCTCGTTGTCGGCGACCGTGTCGTTGTACTTGACGGTGACCGTCTTTTCGCCGACGGTCGCGGTGAGGTCGGCGGCGTATTCAAGCTCGAGATCGGCGGCGCCGACGATCTTCGTGTCGGGATCGACGTTCCGATAGCGGACTTCCACCTGAATGCCGGAGAAATCCACCTCGTCGCCGACGCAGAAGGCGGTATCGACGCTTCCCTCTTTGACCGTCATCGAAACGAATTCGGGAACGATCTTTTCGGAGACGTGGATCGTGATGGTGGTTTTCTGCCATTCTTTGGTTGCGATCTCGTCGTAGTAGAGGACGGTGACCGTCTTATCGCCCGCCGTTTCGGTCAGGACGTTCAGATCGGTGAGTTCTTTGCCGTCGTACTCAAACTTCAGCTGATCGAAGTGAGCGCGCACGTTCTGCGTTCTGTCGTTGTAACGAACCGAAATTTCGATATTTTTGAAGTTGACTTCGTCGCCGACGGTATATTCGGTGACATAGGTTTTCGCAACGGGGGCGATCGATTCGAGTTTCAGTCCGCCGATGCCGTTGCACGCCGACAGGATCGCGCTGCAGGAGAGGAGCAGGCAAAGCGTCAGCACCAATGCGAGGGTACGGGTGAGTTTGCTTTTCATAATGAAACCTTTCTTTGCTTTTTCTTTCTTTTATTTGATCCGGCTGCGCCGGAGATCAACGGAAGTTTGCGGCGCCGGTCAACGGGACGGCGAGGCTTCGAGATAGAAGCGCTCGGTCTGAACGTTCGAGCCGTCCACCGCTTTGAGCGTCAGCCCGATCACGACGTCGGGCTTTAAGAATACCACCGTCCGCCGGTCTTCGAGGAAAACGGCTTTGCCGTCGCGCACGTCCTTTTCATCCACCACGAAGCTCACGCCCTTGTGGTCGGCGTCGTAGGGGAGGACCTGCAGCTCGATCAGGACCTGATTCGGGTTTTCGGCGATATTGTCCTCGGTATAGGTCACGCCGTCCGGCGCTTCGGTGAAGGGGAAGCGGTAAAGGCTGTACTTGCGCATCACGCCTTCGCTGTCCGGCAGCGTGAGGACTTCGGCGTCCTCTTCATAGATCACGACGTCGCGGTCGCCGCCCGACAGATCGTACATCGTGACGCTGTCCACGCGGATCTCTTCCACGTAGACGGTGCCGTCGAAGACGGCGATCTCAAGGCCGAAGAAGTTGACGATGAAGATCGAGGCAATATAGATCAGCACGATTGCAAGGATGATGACTTTTTTCATATCAGCTCTTCTCCTTGTAAAAGACTTTGATCTTCATGAGGAAGGTGAAGACCTTCACGGCGGCAAACGCCGCGGCGATCACCGAAAGCTTGAGCCACGCGCTCTCCGCGCTCTCCTTGACCGCCAGAAGAAGCGAAACGAGGAAGGCGAGAAAGGCGAGGACGAACACCAAGAGCGCCGACATATTCTCGTTCGGGTTGTTCGACTGCTCCGAGAAGGTCGCGTACTGCTCATACTGCGGGCGCATGATATCCATCTCGGCGCTCCAGAAGAGGTGGGCGACGTAGAAGAAATACGCCGTGATCCCGATGAGGATCATTCCGAGGTTGGAGACCGCGCCGGGCAGAGGCTGCATCGTGGTGCGGTTCAGCGTGTCCAGCCGGTAGATCAGAAGCGTTGCGGCGGTGCCGACCAGCCCGACGACGAGGCTCGGAACGAGCTTTGCGATAAGAAGGCCTTCGTACGCCGTCGGCTGGATCTTGTTGAGATAGGCGGCGGAGCCGTCCCGCGAATAGGCGGAGGCGACCGAGACGTTGGTGGAAAGCAGAATCAGAAGGATAATTAAAATATTGAAGGAAACGGTCATCTGGTTGCCGAGATACCGGGTATTCATCGCAAGATAGATCCTGTTCAGAAGATGGATGGCGATCGGCATCACGATCACGACGAGGAACGCCGAGGTGATCAGGCTGTTCGAGCGCAGGCCGCAGATCAGCTCGCGGCGCAGGGCGGTGACGAAGCCGCCGCGTTTCTTGTTTTTCGCCGCCTTGGGATTCGCCTTTTTCGTATACTCGAAGGGCTTGCTCGCCATCTTATAGAAGAGCGGTTTGGCAAGAAGGAGGCAGAGCGCCGCCAAAGCCGCCGTTCCGCCGATGAGGATCAGAAGATGCGGCAGGGTGTTCTTCGTGAAGAGCGAGACCGAAAGCAGCGACGAACGCCCGAATACCAGCTGAATGAAGGCGTACATCACCGAGAAGACGCGGCAGAACTCGCCGAGGAAGTCCTGGATCTTCCAGAAGATCGTTCCCCACTCGGCCTGCAGGTCGATATTTGCGGGGATGAGCGAGATGGCGTACAGCACCGCGGCAGCGGCGCCGGCGGCGAGGATGACGTAGAGGGCGTACTGGATCGCCTTGATCTTGCGGATCCACTGGTAGACGAACATACCGGGGATCGAAAGCAGCGCCGAAAGGATGACCGGCACCGCCGAGATGAAGACGAACATCAGCACGAGCCAGGGGTAGAAATAGAACGGATAGTTCTTCGAGATGCCGTAGGCGAGGAAGAGCGGGATCATAAACATGAAGTTTTTGCGGAACTCATAAATATAATACACCGCGAGCTTCGAGAGGAAAACGACCGAGGGGGTCGCCGGCAGCGTCAGAAGGACCATATTGTCGCGCGAGAAATAGAGCGAGCGGACGAGCCCCGCCGTTCCGAAGACGAGCGAAAGCCCTGTCATGAAGGTGAACACCACCGTCATCACCGTGTCGGGAAAATCGCCGACGAGCGAGAAGACGCCGAGCAGTTTCACCGCGTAGATCAGAAGATAGCAGAGCACCGTGACGCCGACGAATTCGGCGAGCAGCCAGACGATCTTGAAGAGCGATCTTCTCTTCGAGCGCGTCCAGGAGAGGTCCATCTTCTCCTTCAGCTGCATCATCGTCAGCGTGCGCAGTGCCGCAAGGAAGCCGCGCACCCGCCCGGCGGATCTTCCGCGCGCGCTTTTCGGGGAGGTGAGATCAGGCATCGGCGTGCCTCTTTTCCGCGCGCGCCTCGGCTTCCGCGATCGGGAGCTGATCGGTCATGCGCATATAGAGATGTTCGAGCGGTTCGCCGGAGGCTTCGATCTCGGCGAGGGTACCCGTGTAGAGAATATTGCCCTTTTTGATGATGGCGATGCGGTCGCAGATGCGCTCCACGACGTCGATGATGTGGCTCGAGAAGAAGACGATATTGCCCTTCGCGGCGTGCGCCTTCATACATTCCTTGACCTGGAAGATGGATTCGGGATCGAGGCCGGTCAGAGGCTCGTCGAGGATCCAGAGCTTCGGATCGTGCACCAGCGCCGACATGATCGTGATCTTCTGCTTCATGCCGTGCGAGTAGGTCTTCATCTGGTTTTCAAACGAGCCCTGCAGGTGGAAGCGCTCGACGTATTCGTTGATGCGCGCGGTGCGATCCTCTTCGCTGACGCCGTAGAGGTCGGCGATATAGTTGATGTATTCGCGGCCGGTCAGGTTTTCATAAAGGGCGTAATGGTCGGGGACGAAGCCGATCTGCCGCTTGGCTTCGACGCTCTGTTTCTCGACGTCGTAACCGCAGACCTCGATCGCGCCGGAGGTGATCGTCTGAATGCCGACGACCGATTTGATGATCGTACTCTTCCCCGCGCCGTTCGGGCCGAGGAAGCCGAAGATCTGTCCGCCTTCCACCTCAAGGTTTGCGCCCTTGACGGCGTAGACGTCGCTCGTCGAATATTTTTTCGAAAAATCCCGCAGGATCAGTTTATTCGTGCCTTCCATATTCACAGGCTCCTTGATGCTTCTTCCGCCGAGCGCGACCTCAAGGGCCAGCCGATCGGCTTTGATTTTTTTGTTCCGCCCGGTGATCTCGGTATAAAGATCGGAGATCTCGAACAGCTGCTCGTAGACGAACCAGACGGCGAGCGACAGCAGAACGTAGGTGAGGTAAAAGGGGATCTGGTAGGAGGGATAAAAGACCATCGTCCTTCCGAACAGATGCAGCTCTGCGGTCGTCGCGCGCAGGCTTTCCGCCCATTCGCCGAGCTTGTCCGCGATGAAATTGCTGTTCAGGAAGAAGAAGTCGGTATCGCCGTACCAGGCGTTGACCGTGAGGACGAGAAGGAAATAGATCGTGAACGCGACCGTCGCGTAGAGGAATTGCTTGAATTTCGGCCGCCGGAAGATGCGCAGCGACATGATCAGGAGCGGCATGAAGAAAGCGCAGTAGTGGTTGAGCCAGAATTCCACGCTCGCCGGCGCGAAGATATTCATGCCGTCGGTGGTATCCGGCATCAGCATCGCAAAGAGCGCGCCGAGGACGTTGATGAAGAGGGTGAAATAGTAGATCTTTTCGGATTTCGTGATCAGGCAGAGCGGAACGATGTACATCGCCGTGTTGCAGATGTGCAGAGGCCACTCGCGCAGGCTGAAGAAATCGGTCAGAATGAAATTGTAGGAGTAGGCGATCATCGTACCGAGCGAGAGGATGATCAGCGCGTAGCGTTTCTGTTCGTAATTCAGCTTATGAAGCAGGAAATGGATGATGACCGGGACGACGATCATGCCGTAGATCATGATGCGGTGCTCCGGCGTCATATCCTTGAAGGTCAGATGCGCGGGGGCATTGCCGAACAGAACGCGGAAGAGGTAGACCGGCATCGCCGAGGCGGCAAAGCCGAGCGCCGCAAGGACGACGCGCCACCAAGCGGCCCGGGTGAGCCCTTCCGGACGGGGGGAGAAGGAGATCATCACGCCGAATCCGAGCGCCACGCCGATCTCCAGCGCGTAGAGAATATCGCGGTAGTAGAAAGCGGCAGCGCGCTCCGCACCGTCCATTGCGACCACGCCGAGCGAGAGCGTCGCAAAGGCGTAGAGGTAGATCGGGATCGCAAAGAAGAGGACGAGCGGCCGCAGGACCGAGATGGACTTTGCGAAGAAGGGATAGGTCACGAGCGCGAGCATCGCGGCGACCGTCAGCCAGAGCGCGAAGGTGGCGAAAAGCGCCGAGACGCTCCCTTGCGGACCGAAGGGCGAGGTGATATTCAGCCCGATCGTATCGTTGAGCAGAGGCCGTCCGCCGAGATCGCGGAAGAAGAAGAGCAGACCGAGCAGAGCGGCGGTCGCCGTCATCAGGACGCGCCGGACCTTCTCGGGAGCCTTTCGCGTGAAAAACCCTGCCGCGGCTACCACAAGGCAGGCGGCAAGAGCAAGCAGGTAATATAAAACCATAAAGGAAAGAGATCCTCCTTTGATCGTCGTGAGAGATCGTTTGCCCCAGCCGGAGCCGATAAATCGATCTCCCCGGTGGTGCTTTCTGCCTATATAGACGGATTCTTTTGCGAAAAGTTACAAAATAAACGTTTGGTTTCAAATATTTTTTCGCGCGCGAGAATATAAATAGGAAGAAAACCGCCGCCCGATCGCACCGCGCGCTCTTGTCGCCTGCTTTTCCCTCCTGCTTCCCGCCGCCCTTCCCGATTCTTCCCTTGCACGCTCTTGTCGCCTTTCGATTTCCCGATCCTTTCCTCTCCTCGCGCTCGCTTTTCCCGCCCTTCGCCCCCTCTCTTCCGCTTCCGATCTCCGCAATGCACCGCCTCCCGCCCTCCTTTTTCTTTCCCCGCCTGCCCCCGGCGCTTGTCTTCCTTGCGCTCGCTTTTCCCGCCCTTCGCCCCCGCCCTCCAAAAACTTTTCACAATTTCTCTACTTTTTTTCAAAACCCCCTTGACATCTCCTCCGTTTTGTGCTAAAATACTCTCTGCCGTTGCGGAATTGTGTAATGGTAGCACAGCAGACTCTGACTCTGTTCGTCTGGGTTCAAATCCTGGTTCCGCAGCCAAACACAACTCAATTTGAACTCCGGTTCAGATTGAGTTTTTTTGTTTCCCTGAAAGGTAACAATTTACTGTCACTACACGGCGGCGGAGCGGCGCTCCGCCCTTTCTTTTTTGTCCGATCGTTTCTTTTCGGGTAAAAAGAAAACAGCCCCGATCCTCGTCGGGACTGTTTGGCAACGGACTTTGGAGATAAACCTCTGCCCGATCGTCATATAAGATGATTTTTTTGACCAGAAGGAAAACCATACTTGGCAGGTGTTCCCGCACGGCCGCATGATAGTAGGAGCGAATGGTAGCTTCGTCGAGCTGTACGTCCTGTTTTGCCCTTTGTTCTACAATCGCTTGTTCCAATTCTTTCTGACGTTTTTCCAACTCCTGCAAGCGAGCGAGCGTTGTTTCTGAAAAAACGCCTTGTTCCATTGCGCGTAGCAGATTGGAGAGAGATTTTTCGACTTCGCTGTTTTCCCGGATCAATCGACCGAGCGCCATATCGCTCTCCGTCGGTTGATTCTGCAATTTCATCACGGCATTTACGATTTGATCCATTATCTCCTCTTTGGACAATTCGGTTTGCAGCAGTCGGACGATCATGCCCTCCAGTTCTTCCTTACGGATATTAGCTTTCGTGCAAGTGTGATTTCGCCTACCGGTGCATTTGTAATAGCGTTTGACAACGCCGTTTTTGCAGGTGCCTGTTTCAGAGGCAATCGGCATACCGCAGTATCCGCAAGTCAGTTTTTTACGCAGAAGATAGTGCGTTTGTACACTTCTTTTGCCGCTTTTGTTAATGCGACAAACGGCTTGTGCTTTGTCAAACAGTTCGTTCGAAATGATGCGGGGATACATATTGTCAATGCGCTCCTCATGATAATAATAGTAACCGAGATATTTGGTGTTGTTCAGCATCATATATAAAGTATTCCGTGGAAAGCATCTACCTTTGAAGGTAAATCCCTTTTGAATCAGTTCTCGAGCAATTGTTTGGATAGAAGTTCCTTTGGTATATTCCGTAAATAAGAAACGAACGGCTTCTGCTTTTTCTTCATCAACGACAATCCTGTGATCCGCGATTTTATAACCGTATAGCAAACCGCCGCCTTGATACAACCCTTTTCTTCGCATCTCCCGCATACCGCGCTTGACCTTTTGCGCGAGTTCCGCCGAATAGTACTGATTCATTCCTTCGAGCAGACTTTCCAGAATGATGCCT
>CADBPA010000224.1 GCA_902796505.1 uncultured Ruminococcus sp. | reverse complement strand
GTATGGTGTAGTGCTTTCCGCGCCTGACACCTCATCCACCGCAAGCGGTCCCCCTTCCCCCAAGCGGGGAAGGCGACTGAAGCACGCCTCCGGTAGCTCTATCCCGCAAAAGTGCGACGCAAACTTTCGTCAAAGGTTCAACGCGCCGCCTTGGAACGCACTACGTATGCCTCCCGTCCGGGGGCTTCCGCTTGAAGTTATGCTTCCAGCGAGAAGCTCAGGCTGCCGGTTTTGACCTTTTCGAGCAGGTCGCGGGGGAGGAGGACGGTCTCCATTTCGCCGGGGGCGAGTTTCTGCTTGAATTTCTTATAGACGACCTCTTCTCCGTCGCGGACGACGATGCGCATATCGCGGAAAACGTCGCTGACGCGGAAGTAGACGGTGGTATCCTCCGGCGAGGTGATGCGCTGGGGGACGGTGTAGCGGATCTTGCCGTCGGTGGTAAGGGCGATATTCAGGCTCTGCTCTTCTCCGCCGCCGAGGACGGTCCTTGCGGCGGCTTTGCCGGCGATGACGGCTTCTTCCGAGACGTAATCGACGAGGTCGTGGACGTGGAGAACGTTTCCGCAGGCGAAAACGCCGGGGATATCGGTCTCACGGCTGCCGCTGACCTTCGCGCCGTTCGTCACGCGGTCGAGCGGAATGCCCGCGCCCTTGGTCAGCTCGTTTTCGGGGATCAGGCCGCAGGAGAGCAGAAGCGTGTCGCAGGGGATATACTGCTCGGTGCCGGGGATCGGGCGGCGGCGTTCGTCCACCTTTGCGATCGTCACGCCCGAGAGGCGCTCTTTGCCGTGGATCTCGATGACGGTATGCGAGAGCAGCAGGGGGATATCGAAGTCGTGCAGGCACTGCTCGATATTGCGCGCGAGTCCGCCCGAATAGGGCATCAATTCGCACACGGCCTTGACCTTGGCGCCTTCGAGCGTCATTCTTCTCGCCATGATCAGCCCGATGTCGCCCGATCCGAGGATGACGACCTCCCTGCCGGGCATATAGCCCTTCATATTGACGAATTTCTGCGCGGTGCCGGCGGTGTAAATGCCTGCCGGACGGGTGCCGGCGATGTTGAGCGCGCCCTTCGGGCGTTCGCGGCAGCCCATGGCGAGGACGATCGTTTTCGCCTCGATGCGGAAGATGCCGCATTCGGCGTTCTGCGCGGTGACGACGCGGTTTTTGTCGATGCCGATGACCATCGTATTCAGCATAAAGGGAATGCCGAGCTCGCGCACCTGCTTTTCATAGCGATAGGCGTATTCCGGGCCGGTCAGTTCCTCGCCGAAGCGGTGCAGACCGAAGCCGTTGTGGATGCACTGGCGCAGGATGCCGCCGAGCGCGTCGTCGCGCTCTAAGATCAGGATATCCCGCAGGCCCTCTTCATACGCGGCGACCGCGGCGGACATTCCGGCAGGACCGCCTCCGACGATCACAAGATCGCATTTTCTCATTTCGCTCATGCTCATTTCTCCTCCGATCCGGCGAGGCCGCCCTTGCTCGTTTTTCCGATATTGAGATAGGATCCGCCGCCGAATTTGGTGACCGCCTCATAGGGGATGCCGAGTTCGCGCGCGAGGATCTCGACAAGGTAGGGCGTACAGAAGCCGCCCTGGCATCTGCCCATCGTCGCACGGGTGCGGCGTTTGATGCCGTCAATGTCGGTCGGACGGGGATTCGTGCGGATCGCGTCGAGGATCTCGCCTTCGCTGACCGTCTCGCAGCGGCAGATGATATGCGCGTATTCGGGATGCTCGGCGATGACCTTGTTCTTGCCGTCAAGGTCGAGCAGCGAGAACCAATGCGCCGGGCGGCGCGTGCCGTTGTAGGAGGGGTTTTCGGGGGCGGCAAAGCCGTCCTTTTTCAGAAGCTCCAGCGCGTACTCGGCGATCGCCGGCGCGGAGGAGAGACCGGGGCTTTCGATGCCGGCGCAGTTCAGGAAGCCGGGGGCGGCGAAGGAGATGATGAAATCTCCGGTCGAGCCGACCGAGCGCAGCCCGGTGAAGGAGGTGATGACCTTGCCGAGCGCAATGCCCTTGACCTGCTCGGTCGCCTGCGTGCGGACCTTATCGAGGCCGGCGGCGGTCGTTTCGGTATCCTCTTTGTCCTCGATGTCCTCGGCGGTCGGGCCGAGGAGGAGATTGCCGTCCACCGTCGGAGAGACGAGGATGCCCTTGCCCATTTTGGAGGGGCAGCGGAAGACGGTATGCGAGATGAGATCGCCGCATTCGCGGTCGAGCAGCATATATTCGCCGCGGCGGGCGTGAACCGAGAAGCTCTCGTCCCCGGCAAGGCGCGCGACGTCGTCCGAATGGACGCCCGCGCAGTTGATGACGCGCACCGCCTCGACGGCTTCGCCGTTTTCGGAGATCAGGCGGTACCCGTGCTGCGTTTTCTCGATTTTTACGACCTTGAAATTGCGCTTCAACTCCACCCCGTTGTCCATCGCGCAGCCGACGGCGGCGATGCAGAGTTCATAGGGGCAGATGATCGCGCCGGTCGGCGCGTGGAGCGCGCAGGTGACCGCGTCTCCGATATTCGGCTCGATCTTTAAGACCTCGTCGCGCGAGAGGACGCGGAGTCCTTCGACACCGTTGCGTTCGCCGCGGGCGAGAAGCTCTTCGAGCGTTTTGCGATCCTCGTCCGAAAATCCGACGACGAGCGATCCGTTTCTCTTGTATTTGACGCCGAGATCGCGCGCGACCTGCTCCATCATCTGCGAGCCGCGGACGTTCAGCTTTGCCTTCAGGGTGCCTTCCTTCGCGTCAAACCCGGCGTGAACGATCGCGCTGTTGGCGCGCGTCGCGCCCATGGCGACGTCCGGCATGGCTTCCAGAACGCAGAATTTTCCGCCGTAACGCGAAAGTTCCCGCGCGATCATTCCGCCGACCACGCCGGCACCGATCACGGCGACGTCGTACTGTGTGTACGTTTGCATCTCTTTTCCTCTTTTCTGCGGATCCGCGGCAGAGCGCAAAAGAAGAGCACGATCATAAGATCCTGCGCCCTTTCGCCTATTCGACTGCCCGGAATACTCCGTCTATATTTTAACGATCTTATTGTACCACATTCCGAAAGGAAAATCAAGACTTTCGGAGAAGATAATTTTATAATTTAATACAATTAACAAGAGAGCTCCCCGCAAGCCGAAAACCGACCGGCGCGCTCCGGCAAAAAAGAAAAGCGGCTCCATAAAAGCCGCTGGATCGGGCGAAAATACAGTCGGGATCGGTTGACAAACGCAAAAAACATATTATCTCATTCTCGATGATGTCACAGTATCCCGGATGCGCCTTACGATGCAACCGGATGTATAACATACAGTTTTCGATTTGTCAACCAATTCTGACTATTTTCCGTAATCGCTGATTCTATCATTGATCAACGGCTTTGCTCTCGTGGAACGCAAAGCCGTTTCCTTGTTTCTTTCGTTTTTCGTGTGTT
>CADBPA010000223.1 GCA_902796505.1 uncultured Ruminococcus sp. | reverse complement strand
TCCTCGGAGTACCAATCCGTACACCGTCGTCAGAGAACGGTAATTCTGTGCAAAATCTGCTCGACACGGGTAGTAAGTGCGCGGCATATTTTCCGTAGATCACTTTGTTAACGCCGTTTGCCTCCTCGGAGTACCGGTCGTACACCGTCGTCGGCAAGCGGCGTTTCTACGAAAAATCTTCTCGACACGGCGAGTCTGATCCCGGTATTTTGTCCGCAGAATATTTCGCCGATGGTATTTGTTTTGTGCAGCGAAAATCCGATTCCTCGCCCTGCCGCCCGGCAAGGCTTCTTTTTTTGAGAAATTTACAATTTCGTCATCATTTATGAGTTGACAAAAGCGCTCGCGCGCGTTATAATAGAATCGGAAAAGGGAAAAATGAACTCCGGCCGGCGCGAGGGCGTCGGAATTCATCGGAAGAAGTACGGAAAGGGGTGAGCGTTTGTGAACAACGCGCTGGAATATCTGGAATGGAGAGGAGATCTTCCGGTGGGGAAGGTTCCGCTGAACGACGTCGACCTTTTTCTGTGTTCGCAGCTCTCGACGCCGGACTATACCGGCATCGTCCCGGAGCGGGGGAGCACCGTGCCGATTCCCGAAGTTTCGGAAAAATATTTCCGCGACCACCCGGTGGACGTCGCCGTTCTCGGCGCGCTCCAATCCGAGAGCGTTCTGCCGATGCTGAAAGCCCTGCCGAAGCATCCGCGCTTTGCCGAGGCGTCGCTCGGCTATTACGTACTGAAGATCGACCGGGAGAAGGAAGAGCAATTCTCGGCGGTCACCGTCTTTTTCCCGGACGGATGCGCCGTCGTCTGCTATCAGGGGACCGACGATACCATCGTCGGCTGGAAGGAGAATTTCAACACCGCGGTCTACGAATTCGTTCCCGCTCAGCACGACGCCGCTTTGTATCTTGAGCGCGTCGCCCGGCACACCGAAGGGCCGCTCTACGTGGTCGGGCATTCCAAAGGCGGCAATCTTGCCGTCTACGCCGCGGCGCACGCCTGCAAAAAGACGAATGAGCGGATCGTTCGCGTGATCTCCTACGACGGTCCCGGCTTTCACCGGGAATTTGTCTCCTCGGAGGGCTATCGCCGGATCGCCGACCGCACCTATCTCATCCTCTCGCAGAACGCGATGGTCGGCGTGCTGATGCACCCGGTCGGGCAGACGGTGATCGTCAAGAGCCACAACAAAGGCGTCATGGCGCACGACGGATTTTCCTGGGAGGTCAAAGGCGACCGCTTCGTCCGTTGCTCCTCCTTCAGCAAGGAGAGCGACTTCTTCGATAAAACGATGGACAATCTGATCGAAAGCCTCTCTCCGGCGGAGCGCACCGATTTCATCAACGGTCTCTTCGACGCGCTATTTGCCACCGGCTCGGTCACCGTGACCGACCTCAAACGCCTGAAATTCAATCAGGTCATTCTGGTGATCCGCCGATTCGCCGCCAAAAAACGGCTTTCCAAAACCATCTCGGTCGCGCTGGACGCGATCTTCCATCAGGAGCGGTACGTCAGACAGCAAAAGAAAAAGCCCGCGGCGCTCCCGCCTCCGAAGGACGCGGAAACGCTTCCGGCAGACGGCGAGACGGAAAAGTCCGCCGCCGAAGACGGGAAGGCAAAAGAAGAAAAAAAGCCGGCAAAGAAGGCGAAAAAGCCCGAAAAACCGGAGACGACCGATCGGAAAAAGACCGAAAAACCGGAGAAATCCAAAAAATCAACGAAAAAGCCTGCCGCGAAATAAGAGCGGCGAGGAGGGAACTTCATGGCAAAAACTCCGAAGCAGGATCACTTCATTCTGCACAGCGAATTTCAGCCGACCGGCGACCAGCCGCAGGCGATCGAAGCGCTGGTGCAGGGCATCGAGGCGGGAGAGCGCGCGCAGACGCTCATCGGCGTGACCGGTTCGGGCAAGACCTTCACGATGGCAAACGTCATCGCGCGCGTCAACCGTCCGACCATCGTTCTCGCGCATAACAAAACGCTCGCCGCCCAGCTTTGCACCGAGTTCCGCGCCTTCTTTCCGGAAAACGCCGTGGAGTATTTCGTCTCCTACTACGACTATTATCAGCCGGAGGCGTACATCCCCGGCAAGGATATGTATATTGAAAAGGACGCGCTGGTCAACGACGAGATCGATATGCTCCGCCACAGCGCGACCTCCTCGCTTTTCGAGCGCCGGGACGTCATCATCGTCGCCTCGGTCTCCTGCATCTATTCGCTCGGCGATCCCTCGGAATATCAGAGCCTGCTCGTCTCGCTGCGCCCCGGAATGGAGATGGAGAGGGAAGAGCTGATCCGCCATCTCGTCTCGATCAGCTATGAGCGCAACGACATCGACTTCAAGCGCGACCGCTTCCGCGTGCGCGGCGACGTGGTGGAGATCTTCCCCTCGTCCTCGAACGATCAGGCGATCCGTGTCGAGTTTTTCGGCGATGAGATCGACCGCGTGTCGAAGATCAATACCGTCACCGGCGACGTGATCGAGCAGCTTTCCTACGCCGCGATCTTCCCGGCAACGCACTACGCCGTCTCGGAGGAAAAACGCGAGGCCGCCCTGCGCGAGATCGAGGAGGAGATGGAAGAGCGCGTCGCCTACTTCAAATCGCAGAACAAGCTCATCGAGGCGCAGCGCATCGAAGAGCGCACCAAATACGATATCGAAATGCTCCGCGAGGTCGGTTTCTGCTCCGGGGTAGAGAACTATTCGCGTATCCTCTCCGGCAGAGCGCCCGGCTCCACGCCCTACACCCTGCTCGATTATATGCCGAGCGACTGGCTGCTCTTCGTGGACGAATCGCACGTCACCCTGCCGCAGGTGCGCGGAATGAGCGGCGGCGATTACGCGCGCAAGAAAAACCTCGTGGACTTCGGCTTCCGCCTTCCCTCGGCGTTCGACAACCGCCCGCTCTTCTTCGATGAATTCGACGAGAAGATCCGGCAGGTCGTTTTCGTCAGCGCGACGCCGGGCGAGTACGAAAAGCAGGAGAGCTCCTCGATCGTCGAACAGCTCATCCGCCCGACCGGGCTGATCGATCCGCGCGTGGACGTGCGCCCGATCGAGGGACAGGTGGACGATCTCATCGGCGAGATCCGCGCGACCACCGCGCGCGGCGAAAAGGTCCTTGTCACCACGATGACCAAGCATATGGCGGAGGACCTGACCGAATATCTGCAGACGCACGGCATCAAAGTCAAATACATCCACCACGAAGTCGAGACCATCGAGCGCATGGAGATCATCCGCGATCTGCGCCTCGGCGAATTCGACGTCCTCGTCGGCATCAACCTGCTGCGCGAAGGCCTCGACATCCCGGAGGTCTCGCTCGTCGCGATCCTCGACGCCGACAAGGAGGGCTTCCTCCGCTCGGAGACCTCGCTGATCCAGACCATCGGGCGCGCCGCGCGGAACGTCAACGGACACGTCGTGATGTACGCCGATACCATGACCGGCTCGATGCGCGGCGCCATCCGCGAGACCGACCGCCGCCGCGAGATCCAGATGCGCTATAACGAGGAACACGGCATTACGCCGCAGAGCGTTCATAAGAAGGTCGCCGACGTCATCGAGATCGGCAAAAAGCACAAGGGCGACAAGGAGAAGAAACTCTCGGCGCCCGAGCGCGCAAAGCTCATCGATCAGCTGACCGCGGAAATGAAGGAAGCCGCCCGCACGCTGGAATTTGAAAAAGCCGCCTTCCTGCGCGATAAGATCCGCGAGCTTCGCACCACGAAATAAAGCGATTTTACGAAGAAAGATACGAAAAATGTCAAGAAATATTGTCATAAAAGGCGCAAGAGTCAACAATTTAAAGAATATCGACCTCGTGATCCCGCGGGATAAGCTCGGCGTTCTGACCGGTATTTCCGGTTCGGGAAAATCCTCCCTCGCGTTCGACACGCTCTACGCGGAGGGGCATCGCCGCTTCGTCGAAAGTCTCTCGTCCTACGCGCGGATGTTCCTCGGACAGATGGACAAGCCGGACGTCGATCTTATCGAAGGTCTCTCGCCCTCGATCTCCATCGACCAGAAAACCACCT
>CADBPA010000222.1 GCA_902796505.1 uncultured Ruminococcus sp. | reverse complement strand
TTTTCCGCGCGCTTTTGAGAAGCGCGGCGACGTCCGCCTTCTTGCCGACGCGATCGGACAGGGCGACGCCGCCGTCATCCTGACGGTGGCCTCCGAGGTGCATTCGGCAAAGCTGAAGAGCGGAAAGACGATCCAGAAATTCCGCGCCTTCGACGATTCCGGCTCCTGCGAGGTGATTTTCTTTAACTCGCCGTATATCCGGGATATTTTCCACGTCGGATGCGTATTCCGCTTTTACGGAAAGATCGCTTATACGAAGGTGCGCACCGTTCAGCTCTCCACGCCGCGCTATGAGCCGGTGATCGAAGGGGCGCCGCTGCCGGATTTCGTCCCGGTCTATCCGCTGACCGCGGGGCTGACCTCCAAATATCTGAGCAGACTGATCGCCGAGGTGATGGAAGAGGCGGTCGTCGCGATCCCGGATCCTCTCGCGGAGCAGATCCGGCTGGATCACGGCCTGCCGACGCTTGCCTACGCGGTCCGCAACGCGCACTTTCCGGAGAGCGAAGAGGCTCTCTCCCGCGCGATGCGCAGACTCTCTTTCGACGAACTTCTCTCTTTTTCGCTCGGCATCTCGCTTTCCTCACATTACAAAAACGCCGCGGACGGTATCCGCATTCCGCCGGCTTCGATCCGTCCGTTTACCGATCTGCTTCCCTATGAGCTGACGGGAGCGCAGAAGAGAGCGTTCAACGACGTCTACCGGGATATGGTGATCGGAGACGAGAAAAAAGCCGTTCACCCGATGGCGCGCATTCTGGTCGGAGACGTCGGTTCCGGCAAAACCGTCGTGGCGCAGATGGCGATGTACCTGATCGCTGCGGCGGGAAAGCAAGCCGCTCTCATGGCGCCGACCGAGATCCTTGCCGAACAGCATTACGCCGACACCGAAAAACTTTTCGGGCGGCTCGGCATTCCGGTCGCGATCCTGACCGGCTCGACGCCGCAAAAAGAAAAAAACCGCGTTTACGCAGGGCTTTCGGACGGAAGCATCAAAGCCGTTATCGGAACGCACGCGCTCCTCTCGGACAAAGTGCATTTTTCGAGCCTTGCGCTGGTGATCACCGACGAGCAACACCGTTTCGGCGTCACCCAGCGCGCCGTGCTGAAAGAAAAATCGACCTCCGAGCTGCAGGCACATCTGCTCGTCATGAGCGCGACGCCGATCCCGAGGACGCTCGCGCTGACCCTGTACGGCGACCTTGACGTTTCGCGCATCGACGAGATGCCGAAAGGACGGATGCGCGTGGACACCTACGTCGTGGATGAAAGCTACCGGATGAGACTGAACGATTTTATCCGCAAGCAGGTTGCCCTCGGCGGACAATGCTATATCGTCTGCCCCTCCATCGAATCGGCGGAGGACGACGGGGAGGAAACGCAGGCACTCTTCACCCCCGCGTCCATCTCTTCCCCGTTCGCAAGCGACGCTCCAGCGCTGAAAAACGCGACCGAGTATGCCGAGAATTTGCAAAAATCGCTTCCGGACGTCCGCGTCGGGCTGCTGCACGGAAAGATGAAAGGAAAAGAAAAAGACGAGATCATGCAGCGCTTCGCCGAAGGGGAGATCGACGTTCTGGTCTCCACGACCGTCATTGAGGTCGGAGTCAACGTTCCGAACGCGACGCTGATGATCGTGGAAAACGCCGAGCGCTTCGGTCTCTCACAGCTGCATCAGCTGCGCGGGCGCGTCGGGCGCGGAACGAAAAAATCCTATTGCGTCCTCGTCTCCGACCTGAAAACCGAAAAGGCGCAAGCCCGCCTTGAGACGATGCGCACGACCTACGACGGATATGCGATCGCCGAGAAGGATCTTCTGCTTCGCGGACCGGGAGACTTCTTTTCTTCAAATACGGATGATAGTTTACGGCAGAGCGGAGGATTTGATTTCCGATTCTCCTCGCTTTGCGACGATACCGAGCTGATGGAAGAAGCCTTCCGGACGGCGAAAGCCATCATCGGGGAGGATCCGCATCTGCAGCTGCCCAAAAACGCCCTTCTGCGCAAAAAGATCGAGAAGGCGCTGAACGCCGACCTTTCTCTGATCTCCTGACAAAACGTTTTATGAATACCGAGGATAACCGTATGCCGAATCAACCTCTTGCCGACCGGCTCCGCCCGACCTCCTTCGATGAGATCGCGGGACAGAAACATCTCTGCGGAACAAACGGCATTCTGCGCAAACTGACCGAGACCGGAAGGATACCGAATATGGTATTTTTCGGACCTCCGGGGACCGGAAAAACGACGGTCGCCAATATCATCGCCAAACGATCCGGCATGCAGCTCTATAAGCTGAACGCGACCACCGCTTCTCTCTCCGACGTGCGCGACGTCATCAGCGGCTCGCAGGGGATGCTCGCCTCCGCCGGAACGCTTCTCTATCTGGATGAGATCCAGTATTTCAACAAAAAGCAGCAGCAGTCGCTTCTTGAATTTATGGAAAACGGGCAGATCACGCTGATCGCCTCGACGACCGAGAATCCCTATTATTGCGTTTATAACGCCCTGCTCTCCCGCTCCTCCGTGTTCGAGTTCAAAAACGTCACGCCGGAGGACTGTCTGCCGACGCTGCGGCGTGCGGTCGAGGCGCTGAACGCCGAATTCGGCGATCATAAAACTGCCGACGACGCACTTTTGCGCGTGATCGCCGGAGCGGCGGGCGGAGACGTCCGTATGGCGATCGGCGTCCTTGAAAACGCCTATTATCTTTCGGACGATCAGGTCAAGGAAGAGACCGTAGAGGCGCTCCTCCCTGCCGTCACCGGACATTTCGACCGCAACGGAGACGTCCATTACGACCTTCTCTCCTGTCTGCAGAAATCCATCCGCGGCTCGGACGCGGACGCCGGCGTATTCTATCTTGCGAAGCTTCTCGCGATGGGTGACCTGATCTCAGTCTGCCGCAGACTTCTTGTGATCGCGAGCGAGGATATCGGCTGCGCCTATCCGCTTGCCGCCGCCATTACCTACGCCTGCACGAGCGCGGCGAAGGAGGTCGGACTGCCGGAGGCCGCGATCCCGCTTGCCAACGCCGTCTGCATCCTCGCAACGGCGCCGAAGTCCAACACGGCAAACGCCGCATACGAGCGGGCAAAGGCCGATCTTGACGCGGGACTCGGCATCGAGATCCCGGAGCATCTGCGCAGTCCGCAGTTCAAAGGATACGTTTATCCGCACGATTACGAAAACGATTACGTACAGCAGCAATATCTGCCGAAAGACCTTGTCGGAAAACACTATTACGAATTCGGCGCGAACAAGACCGAGCAAGCGGCAAAAGTCTATTACGATATGATCCGCAGCGCGCCGCAGCGCCTGAAAAAATAACACTTGACTTCCGGGCGTAAATCTGCTATAATGGAAGTCAGGGAAATATTATATGCCTCCGAAAGGCGTTTTCGCTATGATATATCATTTTATTCTGAATCCGAAATCCGGGCGAAACCGGAAGCTTCGGAATCTTGAGAGCGCGATCAAAGAAGCCTGCCAGGCGCGCAAGCTGACTTATCATATTTACTATACTACAAGAGCCGGTGACGCGACCGAATACGTCCGCTCCATGGTCAACCATACGCAGGACAGACAGAGATTCATCGCCATCGGCGGCGACGGAACGATCAACGAGATCGTCAACAGCGCGCCCTGCAATCCGAACGTGGAATTCGGCGTGATCCCCGGAGGGACCGGAAACGATTTCGTCCGCAATTTTACCAACCGCAAGAATTTCTCGGACATCGAAGCGCAGATCGACGGCGGGACCGTTTCGCTCGACCTGATCAAGTGCAACGATCTCTACTGCGTGAATATGGTCAATATCGGGACCGACTGCGCCGTCGTGCAGGAGGCCGACCGGCTGAGAAAATACCGTTTCATTCCGTCCGGACTCTCCTATATCATCGGCGTGATCATCGTTTTCTTTATCCGCAAATTCGGGCTTCCCATGAAGATCGTTTTTGATAACGGCGAGGTGATCGACGGGGATCTGACGCTGACGGCGATCGCCAACGGAAAGTTCTGCGGCGGCGGATTCAAAGCCGCGCCGCTTGCCCTGCTCGACGACGGAAAAATGGACGTCGTGATCATCAAAAAGGTCGCGCGGCTTCAATTTGCCGCGCTGGTCGGATCCTATAAAAAAGGAACTTATCTCGAAAACAAACTCGCTAAAAAATATATCACGCTCCGGCAGATCCCGCATATGAAAATGGAATTTGAATCCCCCGTTCCGGTTTGCGTGGACGGCGAGATCAAGGGTGCGAAAAGCATCGATTTCTCGGTCGTGCGGGACGCGTTCAATTTCGTCGTTCCGCAAGGGTCGGCTCTGATCGAAAGAAAACGGAAAAAGCGCCGCAAAAAATACAGATAAAACGCCTCTCTGTCATGAGACGGCTGGGAGACGATATGAAAATTTTAAAAGAAAGACCGCTCGGTATCGCGCTTGCCGCTTTGCTGTGCGGCTTTTCTTTGTTCGCGTCCTTCCCGATCCTCGTCAAGATCCTCTCTTTTGTCGGGGTGGGGATCCTGCTTTCGCTCGCCTTTCTTCCGCCGCTGCGCGAGAAAAGACGGCGGATCGTTCTGCTCTGCTCTCTTCTGATGGCAGGCATTCTTCTCTCGCTCTTCTATTTCGATTACCTTCTCCCGATCGATCGACGATATACGGGAACGCATCTTGTCGAAGGCGAGATCCTCTCCGTCGAAGAAAAAGAATACGACCGCGTGCTGAAGATCCGGACGAAGAAGATCGACGGCTCGCCGGAACGCTGCACCGTTCGCGCGGATCTGTACAAAAGCGACGAATTTGAGAATTTCACCGTCGACGAGCTCCGGGAAGGCGACCGTTTGGTTTTCACCGCCTCCTTCTCGGCGTTCGGCGGCTCGACCTCCGGCTTCGATTTCAACGATTACTATCAGGCGGAAGGATATTCCGCCGCGGCGGATATCCGGCAGATCTCCTCGGTCGACCATACGGGAAGCCTCTCGCTCGCCGTCCGGATCGCAAAATTCAGGGAAAGCCTCTCTGACGCGTTTGAAGAGCGCGCCGGAAGCGAGGCAGGCGGATTCCTTTCCGCGGTCCTGCTCGGAGAACGCGGACGGATGGAGGACGGAATGCGGCTGGATTTCCGGCGGATCGGGATCGCGCATATCCTCGCGCTCAGCGGAATGCACCTTTCCATCCTCGCCGGCTTTCTTGAAAAACTCCTGCTTCTCTTCCGGATCAAAAAGCGCCCGCGCAGACTGCTGATCGCGCTGTTCGCCTTCCTCTTCATGGCGGTCACCGGGTTTTCGCCTTCGGTCGTCCGCGCGGGGATCATGCTGATCATCGCCTGCCTGCTTTTCGTTCTGGGCTATCGGCAGGATTCCTTTACCTCGCTGATGATCGCCGCGACGGTCATTCTCCTCATAACGCCCTACGCCGCCAAGGAAACCGGCCTCTGGCTTTCGGTTTTCGCCTGCTTCGGCATGATTTTCGCCGCCGATACGCTCAGTCGGGAAAACAGCGCGGAAGAGGATATGATCGTTCAGGGACAGAAGATATCTTTGGGCAGAAAGGTGATCCGCGCGGTTCGTTCCTCGCTCATCTTCTCACTTTTCGCCATTCTCGCCACGATGGTATTCGCCGTCGGGACGTTCGGAAATGTCTCGATCCTCTCGCCGTTTACCACTCCGATTTTCGGCCTTTTCATCGAACTCTATCTTCTGCTCGGAACGGCGACGCTTTTGCTCGGATGGTTTCTTCCGGTCGGAAAACTCCTGCCCTTTCTCTACCGCCCGATCCGGGATCTCACCGCGATCCTTTCGGATATTCCGGACGTATACGCCTCGGCGTCCTCCCCGCTTTGTACCGCGATCGCGGTCGCGTCGCTGATCCTTCTTCTGCTCGGCGCGATCCTCGGGATCCGGAACGCCAAACGCGCCGTGCCGCTCTTCTGCGCGCTGGCCGTTGCCTTTCTCGGCGTCGCTTATGCGCAGACGGTCATCCGCCGCAATACCGAACACCTTCTCTACTGTAACGACGCCGCGTCGGGCGGAGATCACGACTGTTTCGTCCTGACGACGGCGGGAAAAACCGCGTTGATCGATTGTACGTCTCCCTCGTCGGGTGGGGTCTATTTTGCGGCGGCGACGCTCAAAGAGGAATCGCTCACCGCCTGCGACGTCTACGTTTTTACCGCATATTCCGCGGGGATCGCTCCGGCGGTGCGGAATCTGTGCAAAGAGGTCCGGACAAAGACCGTCTGCCTTCCTTTTCCGAAAAGCGCGGACGAAGTTTCGCTTTCCGCCGAAGCCTACTCCGCCGCGACGGCGTGCGGCGCAGACGTGCGTTTTTATAAAGAAAAAGAGCCGCTCCTGTTCGACCTGTATTCGGTCGTCGAGATCCGCCGCTACCCGTACGGCGAGGGCAAAGGCGTCTTTCTCGCGTTCTATATCGAAGAGCAGATCGTCGGCTATATTCCCGCAGGCGGTCTCGACGGAGACGAGAAATCCGTGGCGGACCTTCTGATCGGCGAGACGGACACGCTGATCTTCGGTTGCCACGGCAAAGCGGAATATTATCACAAGCTGGATCACGGCGCAAAACTCCGACGGCTGATCATTGAGGACGGGCATATCGCCGTCAGCGACGAGCTGTGGGAGAAATGCGAGGTGGAATACGCGGTTTCGCGCGCAGAGATCCGGTAAAAGAAGCGGAAGGGGCGAGAGGTCATACGTTGAAGAGGAACTC
Source organism: uncultured Ruminococcus sp. (assembly GCA_902796505.1). Classification (GTDB taxonomy): domain Bacteria; phylum Bacillota; class Clostridia; order Oscillospirales; family CAG-272; genus UBA1740. The sequence continues at coordinate 166 of CADBPA010000222.1, read as the reverse complement.
CACGACGTCGCCGTCCTGCATGACGTATTCCTTCCCCTCGCTGCGCAAGAGACCTTTTTCCTTGACTTTTGTCCGGTCGCCCTCCCGTGAGAGATCCTCAAACGAAACGACCTCCGCGCGGATGAAGCCGCGCTCAAAATCGCTGTGGATCTTTCCGGCGGCCTGC